>DLIO01000010.1:0-15135 GCA_002483765.1 Lentisphaeria bacterium UBA7640
GTTATTCGTTTAGCCATTGCTCAATGCTCCTTTTTTAAATGTACGCATTAAATATAATACGTACATGTTAAAATACAAGAAAAAAAGCACGATTCCGATAAAAAATCGCGCTTTTTTATAATTTTTAACTTAAAGTGTACGCTTTATACGACTTTCAGGATGTAAACAGTAAGTGTAAAATCACTCATTTAAAAATTCATAAAAACGCTTCTTAAAGCGAACTAAAAAAGTATTCAATATCAAAAAAATAGTTAAAAATTCATATAATATTTAATTTTATTAGCGTTTCTATTCATGATTGAAAAATATAAACTCCTAGTGGTGATGCTTTTAGATGTTTTGTAAGATTTTGCATTTAAAAAACATCAAAAAGACTACTAATTAACTTGACTTTAGTCTTTATAAAAGTATTTTATATGAATTCAAATGCAAGACGCTATAAAAGCACGCTAACACTAGGAGTCTTTAAGATGGGTAAAATTTATAGTAACGTAACCGAGCTAATCGGCAACACGCCATTAATCAGGATCAATAAGATCAATATGGTAAAGGAATAAAAATTACTCCGGACACGATTGAAAAACTAAAATCTGTCATTAAATTAACTGATGAAGAAATAAAAAGGATAACAGGCAATGAACTCACAAAACTCACCAATGCAGAAGCACTCTCAATCATCAACGACAAAAACATCGTCGACAAGCAAGCAACATTTATCAGCCGATATGCTAAGGCAGAAGGCGAGGGAATCCCTAGCGAGAATGGACGAACGCAAGAGGCTGGGGCTAGTCGGCAAGGGCTGGAAACCGAACAGCAAGTAAGTTCCGATCCCGAATCCGCCAATGAACCACGTTTCTCCATGGCGGAATATTCCGAGGCTGACCGCAAGTCAATCATCGCTATTCTACGTCCGTTTGTCGGCTACAACATGGAGCACGATGATACCGTATATTTCAATTATCTTGCCGAACACGGTGTCACTGATATATCGCGCAACTCTATGCGTGAATTTGTCATTGAGGCGCGCGATATTAATGTTGCCGAACGGCGCGCCACGAACACCAAAGTCCGCGATCAATGGTTATACGAAAACCATCCTATCTATGCGGCCGCCGTGGACTTCGCCGGTAGTGATGATTTTTATATTGTACCGTCACACCGATTTAATGATGGCGGTGCTGAAATTTTGGCTAAGATGGAATCGTTCAATCCGACATCAAGTGTCAAGGATCGTATCGCTTTGGGTATGATTGAGGACGCGGAAAAGAAAGGTTTATTAAAGCCCGGTTCTTTGATTATTGAACCTACCAGTGGCAACACTGGGATCGGTTTGGCGTTGGTGGCGGCAGTTAAAGGTTATAAATTAATTTTAACCATGCCCGAAACGATGAGTGTTGAAAGACGCAAATTACTGAAAGCCTATGGTGCGGAATTGGTTTTGACCGATGGCTTAGCTGGAATGAAAGGAGCGATTGCGAAAGCTGAGGAGTTGGCGGCCAATAATCCTAATTCTTTTGTTCCTCAACAATTTGAAAACAATGCTAATCCAGATTTCCACAGAGAGACTACAGCCGAAGAAATTTGGCGCGATACTGATGGCAAAATTGACATATTTATCGCTGGAGTAGGTACTGGTGGAACCATTAGCGGGGTTGGTGAAGTGTTGAAAGAAAGGAATCCGCAAGTTAGGATCATTGCGATTGAACCAACAGATTCGGCGATATTGTCTGGTGGCCATGCTGGCCCGCATAAGCTTCAAGGTTTAGGCGCGGGTTTTGTGCCGAAAGTCCTCAATACTAAAATAATTGATGAGGTGTTCACCGTCAACGCCGAAGATTCCGGAACTGCTGCGCGGAGGGCGGCAATTGAAGAAGGATTATTAATCGGAATTTCATCAGGTTCAGCGCTCCATGTTGCGTTGACCATGAGCCGTAATCCTGAGAATAAAGGTAAAAGGATTGTCGTTCTGTTTCCTGATTCAGGGGAGAGGTATCTGTCAAGTTGGCTGTTCGAAAACTAACAACATTCAGTCGATAATTTAAACATTAAACCGTAATTGAATTCAAAATTAAAATCACAAGGAAATTAGCACTATGAACAACAAAAAATATCACATTGAAACTCTGGCGCTTCATGCCGGACAAAGCACTGATCCCTCAACCCAGGCACAAGCCGTACCGATTTATCGCACTACCGCGTTCACTTTTAAAAGTGTTGAGCATGCTGCAAATCTGTTCGGCCTGAAGGAGCATGGCAACATCTATGCGCGCTTAATGAATCCAACCAACGATGTGTTGGAACAACGTCTTGCCCAACTTGAAGGTGGTGCCGCGGCGTTATCGATGTCATCAGGAACAGCGGCGATTTACTTTGCCGTAACTAATATTCTTCGGCAAGGCGATGAGATGATCTCAGCTAATAATCTTTATGGGGGGATTTATGCTCAATTCGACAGCATTCTTCCACAATCTGGAATCAAGGTGCACTTTACCGCTATTAACGATTTTGCTGCTGTTGAAGCAAAAATCAATAGTAAAACTCGCGCCATTTATATTGAAGCCATTGGCAATCCAGCACTCGATCTCGCAGATATAGAAAAATATGCAGAACTTGCGCACAAGCATCATCTTCCATTAATCGTAGATTCAACTTTTAGTCCACCAACGTTATTACGTCCGATTGAATATGGTGCCGACATCGTGATTCACTCGCTCTCAAAATGGATCGGCGGACACGGTACAGGAATTGGCGGTGTGGTCATTGATGCTGGCAAGTTTGACTGGAGTGATCCTAAGTTCGCGCTTTACAATGAACCAGATACCGGGTATCACGGATTGCGGTTTGCGCATGATCTTGGCGATGCCAACCATTTGGCCTTTATTCTGCGACTGAGAACTGTCGGATTGCGTAACCAAGGGCCAACTTTGGCTCCAGACGCGGCATGGCAATTTTTACAAGGGGTTGAAACTCTGCCGTTGCGGACTGCTAAACATTCAGAAAACGCTCAAAAAGTGGCTGAGTTTCTGAAAAATCATCCGCAAGTTAAATGGGTACGTTATCCAGGACTAGTCGGAGATCCATCGTATCAGCTGGCTCAAAAATATCTTACCAACGGTGCCGGCGGTATGGTGGTGTTCGGCGTAAAAGGCGGTAGCGAGGCTGGGAAAAAAATTGTGGATAATATTCAGTTGTTCAGTCATGTTGCCAATGTTGGAGATGCTAAGAGCCTGATTATCCATCCGGCAAGCTCTACGCATTCGCAGTCTAGTGACGAAGCGCAGCGCGCATCAGGATTGTCACCGGAATTAGTGCGTTTGTCAATCGGAGTGGAACATATCGATGATATTATTGGCGCACTGGATGACGCGTTACAGTTAATCGCGAAGAAGTAATAACTCCGTCTATCGCTTAAACTTTGCGCGCGCATAATGCGCGCGTGAAGTTTATATCAACATAATTAAAGTAGTTATGGCGTTTTTTACAAATGACGTCACGCACGGATTGTTTACCAAAGGAACAGTAATGAACAACGACGATATTATAAAATTAAGGGCTGAAACAGCAGGAAAAGATGCTGAGAATATTTTGCAGTGGGCGGCAAAAAAATACGCAGGGCAAATAGTATTTGCGTCCGCACTTGGGGCAGAAGATCAGGTGATTACTGATTTGATCTGGCGACTCAAGTTAAATATCCCAATCGTCACTCTTGATACTGGAAGACTTTTTGACGCTACGTATCAATTGATACGTGAGACTGAAAAACGCTATGATGTCCGTTTTCGAGTCTATTTCCCGGAACGCGAAGCGGTCGAAAAGATGGTCAATGAACATGGCATCAATCTCTTTCGGGATAGTGTCGACAAACGTAAACTTTGTTGTAATATCCGCAAAATTGAGCCGTTACGGCGCGCGTTAACAGGCTCCAAAGCTTGGATCTGCGGATTGCGCCGCGAACAATCAGTCACCAGAAGCGAAGTTCATATTGCGGACTGGGACGAGGGAAATCAGATGATTAAAGTTAATCCATTGGCGGATTGGAGTGAAGCCGAGGTTTGGGAATATATTGCTCAGCACGAAGTTCCCTATAATCAATTGCATGATCAGGGTTATCCAAGTATTGGTTGTGCTGGTTGTACACGGGCAGTCAAGCGTAATGAAGATGTTCGCGCTGGACGCTGGTGGTGGGAATTGCCGGAACAAAAAGAGTGCGGCTTACATGTCGTAGACGGAAAATTAATAAGAATAAGGAACGGTCAAAAATAACCTTTACATCTTCGCGATTTTTGTGAATGCTTTTCACGCTGATGGTTTGTTATACTCTTTGAGGACGAAAACTGCCGTAGGGCAGGCGGCCTCGCCATCGGCGCAAAAATCAAATCACAATTTATCGCGCATATTGTTGAAGTTAATTATTTGACGGCTCCTAAAAAAATGAGAGGTGCCACATGGCAGAATATCAATTAAGTCAATTAAAACAACTGGAAGCAGAAAGTATCCAAATTTTTAGAGATGCGGTCAGCCAGTTCGAACGTCCGATCTTGCTCTATTCGATCGGCAAAGATTCATCGGTACTGGTGCGGTTGGCCCAGAAAGCATTTTATCCTGGGCGGTTGCCTTTTAAATTGCTCCATATTGATTCAACTTGGAAATTTCGCGAAATGATTGAATTTCGAGATCGTTTCTGTGCTGAAAATAATCTTGAATTACTGGTGCATTCTAATGAAGAAGGGCGTGCCGCTGGTGTCAATCCTTTTGACGACGGAAGTCGCAAATATACCGACATTATGAAGACGCAGGCGTTGTTGCAGGCCTTGGATCATGGTAAGTTTGATGTGGCATTCGGTGGAGCGCGCCGCGACGAAGAGAAATCGCGAGCAAAAGAGCGTATCTATTCATTTCGAGACCGCCATCATCAGTGGGACCCCAAGAATCAGCGTCCAGAACTTTGGTCAATCTATAATGGTCGCATTAACTCTGGGGAAAGTGTTCGCGTTTTCCCAATATCCAACTGGACTGAAACCGACATCTGGCAGTACATTCGACTGGAGAAAATTCCAATTGTGCCGTTGTATTTCGCTAAACCACGCCCAGTGGTGGAGCGCAATGGCTCGTTGATTATGGTCGATGATGAACGCATGCGGCTTGAGCCGGAAGAAAAACCAGTCGAAAAATTGATTCGTTTTCGTACTCTCGGTTGCTATCCGTTAACCGGGGCGATTGAATCTTCCGCAGTAACTATTGAAGAAATTGTAGCGGAGATGTTGCAGACTAGGATTAGCGAACGTTCGACTCGCGTAATCGACCATGACGGTGATTCTTCGATGGAACAAAAAAAGCGCGAAGGATATTTTTAATGCTAAACTATAGGATGATAATAATATGAATATTGATAAATTTTTGAATCAACATGAACAAAAAGATTTACTACGTTTTTTGACCTGCGGCTCTGTCGATGATGGCAAATCAACATTGATCGGCCGGTTGCTTTATGACAGTAAGTTAATTTTTGATGATCAGCTTAGCGCATTGCGCAATGATAGCGAAAAAAATGGAACCACTGGCACTGGTGAGATTGATTACGCTCTATTGCTGGATGGGCTAAAAGCGGAACGCGAGCAAGGCATTACCATTGATGTGGCCTATCGTTATTTTGCCACACCAAAAAGGAAGTTTATTATTGCTGATACTCCAGGGCATGAGCAGTACACGCGAAATATGGCGACTGGCGCGTCAACTGCGGATTTGGCGGTTATTTTGATTGATGCTCGTTACGGAGTGGTCACTCAGACTAAACGCCACGCTTTCATCGCCTCGTTGTTGGGTATTAAACATCTAGCAGTGGCTGTGAATAAGATGGATTTGGCCAATTATGACCAAGAGGTCTTTAACGGGATTCGGGAAACTTTTTCCAGTTTTCTTGCCCAATTACAGATTCCAGATGTGGTATTTATTCCGTTGTCTGCGCTGAAAGGCGACAACGTTGTCGATAAATCCGTAAATCAACCTTGGTATCAAGGCCCGACGCTATTGGAGTTTTTGGAGAACGTCAATATCGCCGATGATCATAATTTGAGTGATTTTCGTTTCCCTGTGCAGTATGTCATTCGGCCCAATCTCGATTTTCGCGGTTTTGCCGGCAGCGTCAGTTCCGGTATCGTCAAAGTTGGCGATCGGATTCAAGTATTGCCTTCAAGAAAAGAATCAACGGTGAAAAATATCGTGACCGCTGACGGCAATCTCGATGAAGCATTTCCTCCTCAAGCGGTAACTATTGAACTGGAAGATGAGATTGATATCAGTAGCGGAGATATGATTGTCCATCCGCATAATTTACCACGAATTAGTAGTAATTTAGAAGCGGTCATAATCTGGATGAGTGAAGACCCCTTGCAGAACGGTTTGACTTATCTGTTGCGCCACGCCGGACGCAATGTCAAAACGCGTATTGATACCGTCATTTATAAGATCGATGTCAACACGTTGAAAAAAGAGAACTCGGAAAACTTGGAACTTAACGAAGTTGGCCGGCTGGCTCTTTCAACGACAAAACCACTTTTTTTTGATGCCTATTCAAAAAATCATGAAACCGGTAGTTTTGTGCTCTTTCATCCGATTACCAACGCCACTGTTGGCGCTGGCATGATTATCGATGGAACGTCATTCGATGCCAAGCAAACCAGCGTAGTGCAAGATCAAGAATCAAGGCTTAAAGATCACGTTGCACGTAGAGAATTCTTCTGGGAAACTGGACTGGTTGATCAGCGCGAACGTACTTTGCGTAATCGTCACAAGGGGAAAACGGTGGTAGTGACTGGACGCAATGCTTCTGCTACTCAGGAATTAGCCAAACAGCTTGAACGATATCTGTTCAGAATGAATATGAATTCCTATTATCTCGGTCTCTCTAGTATCGGGAGTGGGCTTGACGCCGATATTGAGCAGGGAGCAATTGAACGCGACGAACAGATCCGCCGTACTGGCGAACTCGCACGCATTCTTACCGGTGCCGGGTTGATCTTTATCATCGCGCTATCAAAAGCTGATGATTACGACCTCGATCGGTTGAAATTGTTAAATTCACCGAACGAATTGCTGGTCGTGAACTTGGGTTATTGCGCGTACAAAGAGGTCGCCGCTGACGTTTGCCTCAATGACGATGATAATACCGAAGAGCATTTTGCTCAGATATTGCATTGGCTTTCGGCGAAAAACATTATCCCAGAATATTGCATTTGAGCAGATAAAGCATTACTTTAGGGGCCTTTAAAACGGCTTCTAAAGTAATGTTACCCATAAATTAGGAAATAGTATGGAAAGCGAAGAACAAAAAAAATTGAACCAGATTTATCTTGATATCAAAGCCAAAATCGATGAATTTATCGCAGGTAAAATGACTGCGAACGAATTGAATCATTTTGTTACAGTAATCGGTATTTACGAACAACGCAACGGAAAATTCATGGTGCGCGTACGCATTACTGGCGGTCATATCACCGCTGAAACCACGAACAAGCTTGCGGCAGTAATGGAACGCAATGGTATTCCCTATGGCCACATTACCAGTAGACAAGATATCCAGCTGCACGACGTACCTGCGGATATTATCTATAAAACCGTAGTTGAGTGCGACCAAATCGGCTTGCCGTTCCGTGGTGGCTGTGGCAATACCTACCGTAATATCTTAGTTTCTCCAGATAGCGGTTTCGCGTCTGAACAACTCTTCGATGTTTCATCTTATGCGCAACAACTTAATGATGTCATGCGCAATTATGATAGAGCTTTTGGATTACCACGAAAATTTAAAATAGGTTTTTTTGCGTCACCAGATGAAGAGTTCAATACCGCACTTCAGGATCTTGGGTTTCTCGCTGTGATTAAAAATGGCGTTCGTGGATTTAAAGTTTACAGTGGCGGCGGGATGGGGCGCGAAAGTGTTGTCGGCGTTAAGATATTCGACTTCCTGCCTGACCACGAAGCTATCCGTTGCGCTTTTGCTGCAACTGCACTTTTTGACGAACACGGCGACCGTACTAATCGCAATCGCGCTCGACTGCGTTTTGTGCTCGAAAAACTTGGTGCAGAAGCTTTTGTTAAACTTTTCATGCAATACTTTGACCAAACCACTGCTCCAGCAGTTGTTCCGAAAAACATTGATTATTCACTCGTTGCCGCTGATACTTTTAAGAATGAAGAGCCAGCTGAAGGATTATCGAATTGGCATAAACACGCGGCAACTCCGACCGGACTCGGAGCGGATTATGTTGCCGTTCGTTTATACATTCCGTATGGCAACCTCACTCCAGCCCAATGGCGCGCAGTCGCTACATTGTCTAAAGATTTTGGTAACGGCTTTCTACGTTTAATGCAACCTCAGGATATTTTACTGGCACCAGTTCACATTGACGTGCTGCCAGCATTGCATCGCCGTTTGCTTAACGATTTTCCCGATCTCGATTTGACCTTAACTTCGTTTAAAGGACATCTTCTTAGTTGCGTTGGATCTGACGTCTGCAAGATTGGAATCCTGCCTGCGCCAGAACTCGCAGACCTTATTGCAAAAGAGATGGATCAATATCTACCTGCCGATTCTCCTCAAAAACTAGAGAAACTTCGTTTTTTGACTTCACAGTTGCGTATCTCTGGTTGTCATAATGCATGTTCAGGACATCCTGCTGCCAAGATTGGCATTCAGGGACAAAAGAAGCGAATCGCCGAAAAATTGGAAGCGGTTGGAATTATCTGTACTGGCGTTTCTGATCAGCCGGGTTCATTTAGTTTCTCTAAACCTATCGAAGGCGCAGATCCAGTACTAATCGCCGATCTTCCTGGAAAAGTGAAGACCTTATTGGAATCACAATGCAGCTAAAGCATGTAAGTATAGAATGCAAAGGCGCGAAAAGAAACAAGGAGTGGGACTTTTTAACCACTAATGAACTCTAATTATCACGAATAATTCGGGAACGGTTTCTCCTGGGAACGCGGAGCCTCAACTCCGGCATGGTATTTCCACGGAGCGCGGAGTTCGCATTGACTATGTCCAATTCCCAACTCTCCAACTCTCCATAACTATCGTTTCTAATTCACGCGCGCATTATGCGCGCGCGAATTAGAGAATGCAATTACGCTAGGCGGACTGGTATTTTATATTTCGTCGATAACTCATTTTTAATTTGGGAACAGGTGAATTCGCCGGAGTGAACCATTGAGGCGATTAATGCGGCATCAGCTGCGCCTTCAGTGAAGGCGTCGGCGATATGTTGTATTGTTCCAGCACCACCGGAAGCGATAACCGGCACACTTACGGCATCGGCGATTTTGCGAGTGATTTCTATTTCGTAACCAGTACGCATACCATCGGTATCAATGGCATTTAGGCATATTTCGCCAGCGCCGAGTTCAGTCGCGCGCAATGCCCATTCTACTGCATCCATCGCGGCTGGACGACGCCCGCCATGAGTGACCACTTCGTAACCAGAGGGGAAACGTTGAGAAACTCCAACTCGAAGCGCGTCCATACCCAAAACAATACATTGCCGTCCGAATGCCAATGCGCCTTCGCGCAGGATGTCGGGTTGTTCCACCGCAAGTGAATTGAGTGAAACTTTGTCCGCGCCAGCGAGTAGGGCGCTGCGCATATCGGCAACATTGCGCAAACCACCGCCAACAGTAAACGGGATAAAAACCCGTTTTGCCACCGCTGCCACCATCTCGATATCAATCGGGCGATTTTCTGCAGAGGCTGTGATGTCGTAAAGAACCATTTCGTCGGCGCCATCATTGCAATAACGTTCCGCCAATATCACTGGATCACCGATATCTTGATTGTCTTTGAATTTTATTCCCTTGGTGACGCGACCATTGCGTACATCAAGACAAACGATTAAGCGTTTTAGTAACATAAACTACCATCCCAGGTTAAGAAGTTTTTAAGTAATTGTAAACCGGCCGCGCCGCTGCGCTCCGGATGAAATTGTGTAGCAAATAAATTTTTACGTCCAGCAATTGAGGTAAACTCAAAATTACCGTATTCAGTGCTACCAATAACTACGCAAGGCGTGGTGGCGGCAACAAAATACGAGTGAACGAAATAGAATGCTTCATTTGGGCGAATTCCAGCCATCATCGGATGAGTTTGCGAAAAACTGACTGAATTCCAGCCCATGTGAGGGACTTTTAAATGGGATTTTACTGGAAATTCAAATAGTTCAACGGTTCCGGGCAAAATACCCAAAGCTTCAACTCCACCGTCCTCAGTACTGCTTTCAAAGAGCATCTGCATCCCGAGACAAATCGCCAAAGTAGGTTTGCCGTTCGCTAACGCGTCGCGAAATGCCAAATCTAAGCCACGTTCGCAAAATGCCGCCATGCCACTGCCTGCTGAGCCGACGCCGGGAAAAACCACGCGTTCAGCGTTGGCGATCTCATCCGGGTCGGAGGTCACAGTGACGCTGGCGCCGATGCGTTCAAAAGCGAGTTTTACGCTGGTTAAATTGCCAGCGCCATAATCAATTATCGCAATCATAATTTTACTCCCATTCTATAGTGCCGGGCGGCTTGGAGGTGATATCGTAAACGACTCGGTTAACGCCACGAACTTCGTTAATAATCCGACTGGAGATGCGTCGCAACAATTCATCTGGTAAGTTAACCCAATCTGCGGTCATGCCGTCACTGCTTTCCACCACGCGCAATGCGATCACATAGTCATAAGTGCGCAAATCGCCCATAACTCCAACTGTGCGCAAGGGCAAAAAGATCGCGAAGGCTTGCCAAGTCTTATAATAAAACCCAGCCGCTTTTATCTCTTCAACCATAATGGCATCGGCCTCGCGCAGAATATCGAGAGTTTTACGCGACACTGCGCCGAGATGGCGAACGCCAAGCGCTGGCCCAGGAAATGGTTGACGCATCACCACATCTTCCGGCAGACCGAGACGACGACCGACTTCGCGCACTTCATCTTTAAATAACGCCGCCAGCGGTTCCAGCAATTTAAATTTCATATCTTTGGGTAAACCACCGACATTGTGATGACTTTTGATCATCGCGGATGGATTGCCGTTTATTGGGACGCTCTCAATGACATCTGGGTAAGTCGTGCCTTGAGCCAGAAAAACTGCATTCTCAATTGACTTCGCTGCTTCGTCAAAAACTTTGACAAATTCATGGCCGATAATCTTACGTTTCATTTCAGGTTCATCGACCCCTTCGAGTTGTTTTAAAAACTCTTTCTCGGCATCAACGGTTATTAATTTCATCTTAAAATTACCCAAAAATAGTTCTTGAACGCGTTTACGTTCATTTTTTCTTAGTAGACCGTTGTCAACGAAGATACAGGTTAATTGTTCGCCAATTGCTTTGTCAATCAATGCGGCGGCAACTGATGAGTCGACGCCTCCAGATAAACCGAGAATGACTCGATTGGCGCCAACTTTTTCTCTGATTTTCGTTAGCGATTTTTCAATAAAAGAATCCATAGTCCAGTCGCCGCGACAACCGCAGATAGTGTGACAGAAATTGGCAATGATTTTGGCTCCATCCTGCGAATGAACGACTTCTGGATGAAATTGGATGCCGTATAAGTTGCGTCCTGCGATTTTAACCGCCGCATAATCGGTATTCGCAGTCCCTGCTAAAATCTTAGTGTTTTCTGGTACGATTGAAACTTTATCGCCATGCGACATCCAGACTTTTAATTCGGATGCGACGCCGTTAAACAGATCAGAATGGTCAGTTATTTTCATGATTGTGCGCCCGTATTCACGCGCAGAACCAGGAATAACTTTGCCGCCGAGGGTGTGAATAATCAATTGCATGCCGTAACAAATTCCCAACACTGGAATTCCAAGATTGAATATTTCTGGGTCTATCGAAGGTGCGCCAATTTCGTAAACGCTCGCAGGCCCCCCGCTCAAAATTATGCCAGCAGGAGCTTCTGAACGCAGTTGCTGAATTGTTATTGACCAAGGCACAACCTTACTGTAGACATTGCATTCGCGAATGCGGCGCGCGATTAATTGGCTATATTGTGAACCAAAATCAAGTACGACAATAGTTTCTGTTTGGTCTGTCATCAGGCGGCCTTGTTCTAAGTGGCGTTTAAAAGTGATCTTAAAATTACACTCGAAAACAGTTTTTTTCAAGAAAACCGTGGAGTTTTTACAGATAAACTTTCGTCTCAATTGAGATTTAAAAAGCTGCCCTGCAATGCTATATTAACGGGATAATTTAACTGAAATCAGGAGATATAGAATGTCAAGTACTGAAATGCCGAAAGCATACGAATCCACAGATATTGAAAAGAAATGGTATCCCATTTGGGAATCACGCGGATATTTTCATGGTGAAGCCACTGAAGGTAAGGAACATTATTCTGTTGTCATTCCTCCTCCGAACGTTACTGGCGTGCTTCATCTCGGCCACGTTTTGAATAATACCCTACAGGATATTCTGGTGCGCCGTCATCGTATGCTTGGCCATGAAGTTAGTTGGTTTCCCGGTACTGATCACGCCGGACTGGCCACTGAACGCAAAGTTGAACGCGTTCTTTTTGAAAAAGAAAATGTAACCCGTGATCAGCTTGGGCGCGAAGAGTTTATCAATCGCGTTTGGCAGTGGAAGAATGAGTACGGTGGCAATATTATTCAACAACTGCGTCGTCTTGGCGCTTCATGCGATTGGGAGCGTGAACGTTTCACCATGGATGAAGGACTGAGCCACGCCGTTCGCAAGGTTTTTGTTGAACTTTACAACAAAGGTTTGATCTATCGTGGTAGTCGCATGATTAATTGGTGTCCAGTCTCCAAAACTGCATTGTCCGATGAAGAGGTTATTCACAAAGAACTTAATGGAAAATTTTATCACTATAAATATCCGTTGAGTGATGGCAGTGGTTCGTTGACGATTGCTACCACCCGTCCAGAAACAATGTTTGGCGACACTGCAGTTGCAGTTCATCCAGACGATGAGCGCTATCAACACCTGATTGGCAAAACGATTGACCTGCCATTAACTGAACGTAAAATTCCTATTGTTGCCGACCTGCATGCTGATCCGACCAAAGGTACTGGTTGCGTTAAAATTACTCCGGCACATGACCCTAATGACTACGAAGTCGGACATCGTCACAATTTACCAATGATCAACATTATGAATGAAGACGGCACGATGAACGCTAAAGCTGGAGCGGCTTATGAAGGGCTTGATCGTTTTGCATGCCGTAAGAAAGTTGTCGCTGACCTGCAAGCCACTGGATTAATGGTGGAGATTGAGGATATTGTTCATGCTGTCGGCTACTCCGAGCGTGGCGAAGTGCCCATTGAAACGATTGTCAGTGAGCAGTGGTTTGCCAAGATGGATGAACTGGTTAAACCTGCAATTGCAGCAGTTAGTGACGGCAAAATTAAATTTCACCCTGAACGCTGGACCAAAACCTATTTTCATTGGATGGATAATATCAAAGATTGGTGTATCAGTCGCCAAGTTTGGTGGGGACATCGCATTCCAGCGTGGTATAATGACGAAACTGGTGAAACCTATGTTGGAATAGAAGCTCCGACTGCACCTGGCGAATGGCGCCAAGAGGAAGACGTGCTCGACACTTGGTTCAGTTCTTGGCTTTGGCCGTTCTCAGTCATGGGTTGGCCGGAAAAAACCGAAGAATTGAAGAAGTTTTATCCAACTACCGATTTGGTAACTGGCCCCGATATTATATTCTTCTGGGTTGCTAGAATGATCATGGCAGGCTGTGAGTTTATGGATGAAATACCGTTTAAAAACGTTTACTTCACCAGTATTATTCGTGACGAGCAAGGGCGCAAACTCTCGAAATCGCTCGGCAATTCGCCAGATCCGATTGATGTAATCGATACTTACGGTGCTGATGCGCTGCGTTTTTCGATCATCTATATTGCGCCAACCGGAATTGATATTCGCTACAGCAATGAAAAATGTGAGATTGGCCGTAATTTTGCCAATAAATTGTGGAACGCATGTCGTTTTCGCCGTATGCAAGGAGAAAACTCCAATTCATTCAAAAAACTCGAAGGCGTTGATTTAAATAAACTGACGCCAGATCAAAAGTGGATTATTTCGCGAATTAATGGATTAGCGGCAGATGTTAACCAACTGCTTGACGAATATCGCTTCGATCATGCCGTTCATCGCATTTACGACGTGGTCTGGGGCGATTTCTGTGACTTGTTCATCGAATCATCCAAGGTGCAATTGAGGGCAGGGGGAGCCGCTAAAGAGCAAGCTTTGGCGACATTGGATTTTGCGCTTTGGAATATCTTACTGTTGCTGCATCCTTTTATGCCATTCATAACTGAAGAGTTGGCACATCAGATGGGTTTTCTTGGCGAAGACGAAAGTATTATGAAAGCAGAATTTCCCAATGCCGCGAATTTTCCGTTTATTCCTGGTTCTGATAGCCAGTTGATAAAACTAGTTTCCGAGAAATTTGGGTTAGCGGCTGCTGGTCGTAACTTGAAGGCTTCCTATAATATCCCCAATGCTCAGAAAGCTGATTATCATATTAAAGCGATCGACCAGAGTGCGGTTGAATTTTTGAATTCCGAAATGGATTCGTTGAAGTTTTTGATCAATGCGGAAAATATCACAATATCACTTGAGGGCTGGGACGTTTCGCTCGGAGTAGCCCCATCAGTGATGGCGGAATTGGGAACGATCTATCTGCCGTTAAAAGATTTGGTCGATATTGGCGCGGAAATTAAAAAATTGGAAACTCAGAAAAAACAATTTGAAGGTTGGATCAAGGGTTCCGAAGGAAAACTGAAGAATCCAGGGTTCTTGGCGAAAGCTCCAGAAAACGTAGTCAAAGAAGCTCAAGAGCATCTCGACGATCTAAAGACAAAGCTAACCCGCACCGAAGAGCTAATTAAATCTTTGCAATAACGATTTATAATCCCTGGTTTTTGACAGTATATTACACATAACTACTGTCCTTAATTCGCGCGCGCATAATGCGCGCGCGAATTAGATATACAAGTTACAATAAAAAATCTTCATTCAAAATCATGCATATGATCTTATGGTGCGAGAGATATTGCTTTCAGGCAAAGGCTATAAATTGTTCCAACTCTCCAACTCTCCAACTCACCAACTCACCAACTC
>DLIO01000010.1:15424-95523 GCA_002483765.1 Lentisphaeria bacterium UBA7640
TCTCCAATTCTCCAATTCTCCAACTCTCCAACTCTCCGCAAATCGCGACTAAAAAAGTACAATAAAAAAGCCCCATGGTAAAATACCATGGGGCTTTGTAGCTTTATGAGAAAATTTATTCGGCAGTAGTTTCTACAACCTCAGCTTTATTTTCTTCATTCTCAATTTTTTCGTCAGTTGCTTCTACCGTTTTCGCGGCGACAGTTTCTTTAACCGGAGTTGCTACAGCTTTCTCTGGTTTGACGGTTTTATCTTTCGGTGCATCATTGTTGGTCAGCTGGAGAATACACATCTCCGCAGCATCACCTTTACGAGTGCCTAAAAGCATAATTCTGGTATAGCCACCTGCACGTTCAGCAAAAGTCGGAGCGACTTCATCAAATAGCTTTTTCACCGCATCTGTATTGCGTAAAAAAGATATTGCCTGACGGCGATGGTGTAATGTTCCTTTTTTCCCAAGGGTGACCATGCGATCAGCGAAGCGTCGTGCTTCTTTTGCCTTGGTTATAGTAGTTTTTACGGAGCCGTTTTCGATCAGGCTACTGATCATGTTAGCCAGCATCGCTTTACGATGAGAGCTAGTACGGCCAATCTTAAAAGTATGTACTCGGTGACGCATTAGTTTCCTCCGTTACCTTCGTTCTTAAGTTGTTCAGTTTCCTTGTCAAGAGCAGCAATCACATTGTCACTGAAAGTCATGCCCAAAGTCAGGTCAAATACGCTGATTTTTTCTTTGATTTCATCCAGTGATTTTTTACCGAAATTACGGTATTTCAACATTTTGCTTTCTGATTTTGTAACCAGTTCACCAATAATCTTGATGCTGGCGTTTTTCAGACAATTAACCGCACGGACGGACAAATCGAGATGTTCAACAGTCATTGAAAGAGTTTTGAACAATTTCGCTTCTTCTTCAGTCAATAGCGATACTGCATCTTTTTCGCACGGTGCGGAACCCAAAAACGGTTGTAGATGGCTACTGAGAATCTCAGCTGCTTTCTCTAACGCGTCATTCGGGGAAATACGCCCGTCAGTCCAAACTTCCAGCTCAAGGCTGTCCATTTCAGTTTCTTCACCAACGCGTGCGGCACCAACTTTATAGTTGACGCGAACGACAGGGCTGAACAAACAATCAATAGGAATGGAACCCGCTGCGCGTGATACGCTTTGTTTCTCTGCAGGGAGATATCCTTTTCCATTGATGACGTCTATTTCTGCACGGAAAGGGACATCTTTATCCAGAGTACAGATCACCTGTTCTGGATTGAGGACTTCCGCTGAACCGTCAGTTGAAATATCGGCAGCGGTAACTTTTCCGGCTTTGTTTTTCTTGATCTCAAGAGTTTTGCTCGTATCGCCAAAAAGGGCAATCCGCACATTCTTGAGGTTGAGAACGATCTCAGTAACATCTTCTACTATATTAGGTAGACTGACAAACTCATGGGGAGCACCTTCAATGCGTACTGCACAAATCGCAGCTCCTTCGAGAGACGAAAGCAGAACTCTGCGCAATGAATTGCCCAAAGTATGACCAAAACCAATCTGGTATGGTGCTGCGGTAAACTTTGCATACCGGGTGGTTGTAGTCTCTTCATCCACGAGAATGGAGTGGGGCATCGGAAATTCTGATGCAACAGTCATTTTATTCCTCCAAAATCTTTAGAATTATTATAATTTTCGTGCTTACGAACGGCGGCGTTTAGGTGGGCGACAGCCATTATGCGGAATCGGAGTAGTATCCTTAATCGCAATAACTTCCATCCCGGTTGAAGCGATGCCTCGAACTGCTGATTCGCGTCCGGCACCTGGCCCCTTAATGCGCACTTCGACTTCTTTCATGCCGAGAGCTTGAGCTTTCTTGGCCGCATCAACTGCGATAACCTGGGCGGCATATGCAGTACTTTTACGCGAGCCTTTAAATCCATTCTTGCCACCAGTAGACCAGCACAGCGTGTTGCCATGAAAATCGGTAAAGGTGACTTTAGTATTGTTGAACGTGGCACTAACAAAAGCAATGCCAGCGGGGACTGAACGTCCTCCCTTACGGCGAACAACCTCTTTAACTTCAGAAGCAGTATCAACTGGCGCATCCGCGACAGCTGTAACTTCTTCAGTATTAATATTTTTAATTTCTTCAGCCATGCTATTTTAACCTTTTTGCTGATTGCTGTTTTAAAACATAATTCAACATCTATTAGGCGCCAGCCAAACGACGTTGAGATTTGTCACGAATTGCACCAATAGTAATTTTACGACCCTTGCGAGTCCTTGCATTAGTTTTGGTTCTTTGTCCGCGGCAAGGAAGTTTTTTCTTATGGCGCATACCGCGGTATGAGCCGTTAGACATTAAGCGACGAATGTCGTTCGCCATCATGCGGCGAAGGTCACCCTCTACTACTATGTCATTTTGAAGCATATTGACAATTGAGCTGATCTGCTCTGGGGTCAATTTATCTGCGTGCAAGTCGGCTGGAATATCCAATTTTGTAATGATTTCCAACGCTTTTGTTGCGCCGATACCGTAAATATATTGCAAAGCAAATTCAATCCGTTTATTTCCCGGAATTTCTACACCTATAATACGTGGCATTGTTTGAAATCCTCTCCTGTTAACCTTGTCTTTGTTTATGGCGGGCATTGCGTGAACATACAATTCGCACAATTCCGTTTCTTTTGATAACCTGGCAGTATTCGCATCTGCGCTTAACCGATGCTCTAACTTTCATATTTCTAATTCTCCTGGTTTTACTTGTTGTTTGTAAGTCATAAATCTTCGAAAATAACGATAACAATATTTATGATCAAACCTGATAATTCCGACCTTAACCTTCGACAGCGGTGTGGAAGTAGATGTCATGTCAAGATACAAGAACTCATAATCTAAGCCGATTGTCTTGATAGTCAAGAAGAAAAAATAATTTTATTGCATTTTTTTATCTAATACATCGATTATTTTTAAAAATGGTCAAATGTGAACCAGAGACTTGGACTTTCCAACCACTTTTATTTATCGATCTTAAAACGTAGAGGTTAGCTTTGAAGTTATCTAGAAATCAAGCCCTTCTCTCGCTGAAATTCCAGAGTCGAAAGGATGTTTTACCGAATCAATACGGGATATTAAGTCACTGATTTCTAATAGTTTTTGTGGTGCTCCGCGGCCGGTAATGATAACATTTAAAGGGGCAGGGCGGTTTTGTAACGCGGTGATGACTTCATTGATATCCAGCAAATGCTGGTCCAGAGCGACATTAAGTTCATCAAGCACGAGGAGTTGAAGCTTGGGTTGTTTTAGTAATTCTTCTGTACGCTGCCAAGCTTCCAGAGCGCTTCCGGCGTGGTTACCCTGCGCCCAAGTATAACCACAGCCTAATTGTTCAAAAATGAATTTCGAAGAACTGAGTTGTTGGAAAAATTGTTGTTCACCGGTGTTCATATTACTGCCTTTGACGAATTGCAGCAATGCGACATTCCAATCCCAACCCAGGGCACGAATTATCGTTCCAAATGCTGAAGTTGATTTTCCCTTACCGTTACCAGTTATATTTAATAATAGTCCCTTCATTCAAAACCCTCCGTGATTGATAGATTATACACTATAACGCACTAAAAATCCATTGCTAATCTAGAAAATGTTCCTTGATATCTGTGTAATAAGGTATTATGATTTATCCCTTTAAGGAATTCTAATTTCATAAGTGCAATTACAGAAATGAGAGGAAATTATTATGCTTCAATTTAGTTCGATTTATTTGGACAAACCCATTATCAGCGGTCGAGTCGTTGATATATTTATTCCTGAGTTAATAACTCAAAATATTGCGTTGTTTTTTGTTCATGGCGGTGGCTGGCGTGGTGGCAGTCGCAATATTTTCCATCACATCATTGCAGAATACAGCGAACAGGGATTTATTTGTGCCAGCACCGACTACCGCTTAAACGGAGTTAATGCCTTTGAGCAGATTTTTGATATTCGTTGCGCTTATAATTTATTTATTGCTAAACTGTTGGACATTGGACGTGAACCGAGAATTTTAGTAATAGGTTCTTCTGCTGGTGCGCATTTAGCTTCGTTGATGACTTTAACCACTCCCGGTGAATGTGGTGAACCGGTCGAACAGTCTGGATTAGAGAATTATTCTAATGAATGGGTCAAACCGTGTGGCGGAGCGTTTCAGGCTACTCCAGTGACCTTTGAGCCATGGACTGATATCTTTCCAGCAATTTGGTCTTCGATGCAAAATATTGCAAGTGAAACTTATATTACTGAAGCGACAGCTTATCGCAAGTTGTCGCTTAACAGTTATTTGAAGCGTGATAATCCACCGTTATTTTTTCTCGAAGCGGAAAATGAACACATGTTTCCAAGCGCAATGACTCGTGAATTTACTGAACAACACAATAAATTAGGAGTCAATTCACAATGGAAACAATATCCTCGAACCGAACACGGTTTTTTCTATGACTTAACACGATGGCAGCAACGCAAAGCATTTGACGATATCAAGAAATTCGCTGAATCGTTATGATGACTGTGGGGATGGGAAGTTGGTTCAATGAGAAATTTGAATTAGCGCGCGCATTATGCGCGCGCTAATTTAAAGCTCAAGTTATCCTGTTTTTCCTCTCATAATATTGAGTAACATGACGTATTTAAAAAATCCCACTTTCCGTCTATTTTACTTGTTTACAGTAAGTGTTTTCTTTCTGTTTTTTAACGTTCAAACTCTATTCTTTTGGTAGTTTTTTTAGGGCTGAGTTTGATTTTTCGATAAAAAGTTTGATATTCTTGTAGGCAAGAATTGTTAAAAACAACCTTTATGCCACGCAGTCGTTGGTTTTTACGCTGTCGTGGTGTTACATAATAAATAGGAGTAGATTATATGCTTAATTGGATATGGAATTTTATAATAGAGTTTTGGAATATAAGTTGCTTGATGGCGCCATGGGTATTGTTTGGGTTCCTTGCTGGTGGAATTATCGCGGTACTGGTGCCGGAGCGTTTTATTCAAAAACATCTTGGCGGTCATGGTTTTTTAGCGATAGTTAAGGCATCATTGATCGGAGTGCCGTTGCCGTTGTGTTCGTGTGGAGTAATCCCGATGAGTGCTACTTTGAAACGTCAAGGTGCCGGCAATGGAACGGTAGCATCTTTTATCACTTCAACTCCGCAGATCGGTTTTTCGAGTTTTATTCCTGCTTGGCAGATAATAAATCCGTTAACTGCTATCGTTAAAGCGGTGTTTGCGTTTTTTACCGGCATTTTGACCGGTACGATTATCAATTTTTTTGATAACGACGAAGTTGTTGCCAAAGAGGTAAAGGTGGTGGAAACAGAACCAGAGGTAGCGGGAACGGAGCCGGAACTCATGGCAACCGTAAAAAGGAAAAATAAGATTGTCGAAATATTCCAATACTCATTTGGTACGTTGATGGGAGATGTTGGCGGAACACTAATATTCGGATTGTTGGTTTCTGCAGTGATTGCAGTGGCGTTACCGGAAGAATTCGTGGTAGAACATGTGGCTGGTAGCATTTGGGCAAAGCCGTTGATATTTCTAGTTAGTATGCCGTTGTATGTCTGCACTAATGCGGTGATTCCAATTGGCGCAATGTTTTTAATGAAAGGATTGTCACTTGGTACGGTAATGGTGTTTTTGATCGCTGGGCCGTCATGTAGCGCCCCGATGCTGGCCACGCTTTGGAAGATCGTTGGACGGCGTGGCACTTTTATTTATCTTGGCGTTATGCTTGTCTGTACTTTGGCAACAGGTTGGGCATTGGATGCCTTTGCTACGTCAACTCCGATAGCCTCTTTAACCGAAGCGCATTATCATGGGGAATCTGCAACGTGGTTTGAGAACCTTTGTGCGATAGTCATGCTCGGTGCAATATCTTTCAATATGTTGAAAAGGTATTTCAGAGTGGAAACTGTGCTTAATCCTGGACAGGGACAAATTCTGTTGCAAGTTTCAGAAATGGAGTGTGAACATTGCCGGCAATTAGTTACAGAGACGCTGAGTGCTATTTCTGGGGTTAGTAACGTCAAAGTAGACCTCGCTAACGGTCAGGCTTTGGTCACGGCCAAAGAAGAGTTATTGCCACAAATGTTGACAGCGTTAGAAAGGGCCGGGCATCCAGGCAACAAAGCTTAACTAATCTTTTGCTTTGGGAATTCGCGATTTAGAGTAATTATTTACTGCATTTCTTCGCGAAGTTCCGCAAAGCTAATGGGCTGGAAGTTTGCTCTGGATTGCTTGCGTTTTTCTAAGTCAATATTCCAATATTTCCATTGGGCAAATGCAAAATCGTGCGGGACAAAGTTTTCCAGCCATTCGTGGGTCAATTGAAATGAGATCGGATGGCTTTCAAATATCCATGGACATTGTTGGGTAAGATAATGTGCCATTTCGCGATATTTTGTAGTGCGTTCCGGTGAGTCGGCCATACCGATAATCTCTTCAAACAGCCCGTCAAAGACAGGATCACGATAACAGACGCGGTTACTCCCACCGGCATTTTTACTGTAAAACAGTTGAAGGAAGTTTTCAGCATCTGGATAATCGCCAATCCACGATAACCGAAACAGTTGCATGTGTCCTTGTTGTAGTTTTTGATAAAAACGTGGACGATTGTTCAATTCTGAGCGGAGTTCAATACCTATTTTGTTTAAATCGCGCGCCATTATTTCGCCTAATTGTCGATTGGCTGAACTGCTACCAGGTTGATCAAAAGTTAAGACTAGCGCTTTGCCGGTGCTTGGATCGATACCGTCTGGATAACCTGCAAGCACCATTTCTGCACGCGCCTTTTCGATATTATGTTGATTCCATGGATTTTGGAATTGTTCATCAAACCCCGCGACTCCAGGAGGAATAGGGCCATTTGCCGGAATGATTTGGCCGTTGAAATGTTTCATTCTCGCCTCCAAGTCATGGACTAATGAAATAGCGCGACGCAGATGTAGGTTTCTGCCCAATATTGGATCGGTAAAATTAAAGCCGATATAACGAACTTCGAATTCTGGGACTTGCCAAAGTTTGATTCCACGTTTAAGCAATGCCGAAACTAGGGTTCCACCGCCGCCGATGACTGAATCGATATTCTCTTTATCAATAGTGCTGAGGTCGAGTTGTCCTTGTAAAAACAATAACCAAGCTGAAAAGGGCTGTTTTACTTGGTTACAAATAATTTTATCGAGTAGAGGTAAAGTTCTGGTGCGGTCTGTTGGATTAAGAGCGGCAGTAAAAAATTCCTGGCGGTATTCGGGATTGCGCTCCAATTCAATGCGGTAATCGCGAATCCAGCGCGTTAATTTAAAAGGACCAGAACCGACCGGTTGATTCGCGAATGCTTCTCCATAAAACTCAACTGCGCGCTGCGAAACTATAGCAGCATAAGGAATTGCTAAATTATATAAAAAACGCGGATCAGGCTGGTTTAAATGGATTTTAAAATTGAATTTGTCAATAATCTCAAACCCAGCGATAGAACGTTTATAAACTGAATTATCGTCGGATTTTAATTTGGCGGTTAATTGACGGAATTCATCAATCCCTTTGATTCTTCCTCGGAATATCCAGAACACTGGACTATGCAGACGAATATCAGCAATGCGCAAAAAAGAATAAAGCACATCATGCGCAGTGATTTGTCGTGAATTTTTATTTTGCCCTTTAAAACAAGGATCATCATGAAAGAATAAATCATCGCGCAATTTAAAAGTATAGGAAGTCATTTCGACATTTGGCTTTGGCATTTTAGCGAGCATCGACGGTTCCAGTCGATACGGACGATCTAAATAATTGTATTGCAAAAGTGTATCATAAACAGATGCTGCGAGATTGCGACTGGCCAGATCTGCGGCCAACGCAGGGTCAAGGGTTTTTACCTGTCCGCCCGCTGTGGTGTACATGACGCGTTCATTTGGAGTTTTATCATCACGGTTGCAACCTGTAGAGAAATTTAATCCTAAAACAGCGATGGCAAAAATTAATACTCTTTTAACCATTTAACCGTATCGTCCAGTGCGCGGGACGCTTCAATTATCGGCGAATAACCGAGTTCGTTTTTTGCTGCGCTAATGTCGAAATAATGTGAATAAGCCAGCTGACCGGCAAGGAATCTAGTCAGAGGTGGTTCAAACGGTAAAACTGCATAAATTTTTTCCGCAATCCAACCCAAGCGCCAAGCTTGTTTTAGAGACATTTTGCGGTAGTTAGTTGGCAGGTCAAGCCGTTCTAATAACGTGTTAATCCATTGCCACAAGGAGACCGGTGAGTCGTCAGAAATAAAATAGACTTTTCGTTGATATTCTTCGTTTTTGCGAAGAATATCTAATCCCAAAAGGTGAGCGTGAGCAGCGTTTTCAATATAGGTTAGGTCTACCATATTATGACCATCGCCAACTTGAATCAATTTACTCGTACGAGCGCGTTTAATTAAACGTGGAAGTAAATTATTGTCACCTGGCCCCCAAATTAGATGTGGGCGCAGACAAATCGCCGATAAGTTTTTATCCGCAGTAGCAAGTATCAGTTTTTCCGCAATGGCTTTGGTGGCAGAATAGTATGACAGATAAGATTCTGGATATGGAGCGGATTCATTAACGCCTTCGATATCTCGGGTAGGAGGATATGCTACGCTGGGCGAACTGGTGTAGACCAAATTACGAATATCATTGACCCTGCATGCCTGTAAAACATTTTGAGTCCCTTTGACGTTGACTTCGTAGTAATCGCGATAACCCCCGGAAATACCAGTCATTGCTGCCGTATGAACAATCGCGTTACAATTTTCGCAAGCAGCGATGACCTGTTTTTGATCGCGGATATCGCCACGAATAATTTCGACTCCAGCAAACTCCAATGCTGGAGCTGAACTGCGCTGAAAACTGCGGACTTCGCAACCTCTTGCCAATAATTTATGAACTATCGCTCGTCCTAAAAAACCGTTTCCACCAAAAACGATGATTTTGTCTTTCGCGTTCGCCATATTTATGGGGTTTCCATTTTGAAAATAGTCGTCTGCTCTTTACCGCGCAGTAACGAACTGGGGTTTGCTTCCAACATCTTGGCCAGTTCAGAAATCGAATCGACAGCGCGATTCAGTTTCAAAATAGCAGTATGCAAGGTTTTTTCGAGTTCTGCAATGGAATTGGAAGCACCTCGAACCGCTCCAGTAGTTTCTGGCAACTTAGCCCCTTCAATGGCTTCTTTTGAAACTTTGGTCAATTCCTCGAAAGATTTCACCGCGGAATTAAGTCCGGTTCTCAAATCATTCAAGCGTTCTTCGGTAAAAGCTCGTGAAATACCGCTTGAAGCTTGATCTAAATTTATGCTCATGGACTCAAGTCGTTTGATGGTAAGTTCGAGATTTGGATTTTCAAGCAGTTTTCGCGTCGCTTGCAAGGTTTGGCTCATACTATCTGATATTTTATCAAAATCTACTTTCCCGATCTTCTCTAGCGAGGTATTAATTAATTTTACAATATCACTGAAACGCGATGCCGATACTGGAATGTAGAAAAATTCCCCCTTCAAACCAAAATTAATATCCTCAACGGCAAATAGTTTTTGTGGTTCATTGAGGTAATCCAGCTCAACATATCGTATTCCTGTGATTCCAGCATATTCGAGGCGACAACGTAAGCCGTGCTTAACTTCCTCCTCCAGAAACTCATAAAAATATTTGGTACTGCTATTCCAGTCTGCTTTTTTGCTGGAAAATGCTCGCATATCCAGCGCCATCTCCATTTGGATGACCTGATCTTCAATCATAATAGATAGCTTCGTGACACTGCCGACCAAAACACCTTTGTATTTTACTTGTGCGCCGACGTTTACGCCTTGTACTGAGTCTCGAATCAGTGCCGCCAAGCGTGCTTTGGGCACAAATGCATCTCGCATTCCCAGAATAAACACACACACTATCAGCAGTATTACTCCACCAACTACAAATAGTCCCAACTGAAAATTATTTACTTTAGCCATAAATTCCTCATTTTATCTAATCTCCAAATTTCATTCCGGCACGGCTCAAAAATTCGCGCACCCAATCATTTTCCGAATTATCTTTCAACGCGCTTGGTGGCCCGTCTGCGACGATTTCTTTAGTCTCTTTATCGAGCATAATCACTCGATTGGCAATGGAAAAAACACTATCTAAATCATGGGTTACAATGACAAACGTTGTACCTAGATCATCACGCAATCGCTTAATTAATCGATCCAGCTCAGCTGAAGTGATTGGGTCTAGGCCGGCTGATGGTTCGTCAAAGAACAGTAATGAAGGGTCTAGCGCCATTGCTCGCGCCAATCCCGCACGTTTACGCATGCCACCACTTAATTCTGCTGGCATTAGCGCGCCTGTTCCTTCCAAATCCACCATTTTTAATTTTTCATTAATTACTGCTGTAATCTCTTTTGGGGTCTTTTGGGTGTATTCTTGTAATGGCAATGCAATGTTTTCCGCAACCGTCATTGAGCCGAATAACGCCCCTCCTTGATAGGTTACTCCAAGTTTGCGCATCAATGCACGCCGTTCATCATCGTCGCATTTAACCATGCTTTGACCTAAAACCTCAATGTCACCGGCAAAAGGCTGATACAACCCAATCATGTTTTTCAATAACGTGCTTTTGCCACATCCTGAACCACCGAGAATACCGAATATCTCTGATTTATTAACATGGAAATTCATTTTTTTTAGCACGATTTTAGAGCCGTATCCGATCGTCAGATCGGTTACTTCAATAATTTTTTCCATAAATTAATATCCTAAAACATAACACAGAACCGTCATCACGGCGTCTGCTACTACAATGATAAAAATCGATATGACCACCGATGATGTCGTCGCTCGTCCGACGCCTTGCGCATCTGCACTCGATTGAAATCCGCGATAACACCCCACCAGCGCAATAATGATCGCAAAGACTACACTTTTAATTATACCGATGTTGAATGCTGATAACGTGAGCACCCGAACTGTGCGTTCATAATATGCCGCCATTGGAATTCCCATAAGCCCGGTGCCGACGATAAAACCGCCGAAAACACCGCAAATATCGCCAAATACGGTCAATAACGGAATCACCACAATCATCGCCAATAATTTTGGCACGACTAGCATCCGTACTGGTTCAATGCCCATTGTTGACAACGCATTGATCTCTTCATTGATTTTCATCGTGCCAATTTCGGCTGCAAATGCCGATCCAGCGCGTCCAGTTGAGATCATTGCCACCATTAACGGTCCCATCTCTTTCAGAATAGTGAATCCTACCAAGTCGGCAATGTAGAGTTCCGCTCCATAAGTGCGCAATAATACTGCACCTTGGAATCCCATAATCAGTCCCATCAACAAACAGATCATCGCGACAATCGGCAAAGCTTGGCTTCCGCATAAATTCATGTAATAAAAAAGATCATTCCAACGCATACGGCTTGGATTGAAAATTAATCGCGTAGTTGCTCTGGCAACATCTCCAAGAAAAACGATGACCTCGCGCGACTCAGAATAATTTGAACGGATAAATCCACCGATACTACCGATGTTTTTATTGAATTTGTTTGGGGTGGTTGGTTTTGCCGAATCAGACATAAAAAACCTTGATGCTAAAATTGGCGCGCGCATTATACGCGCGCGAATTTATAAGCATGTCGAAACAATGATAATTCATTGAGTAAATTTTGCTTAGCACAATATTTTTCGACATAGATAAAACCTGTTATTTATATTAAACGTTTCTGTATTCTTGTAATCTAGCATTCATTATTGATTAACACAACCCAGATTCTTGATCCAAAATACACAAAATATTGCTCGTGAATCCACAACTTTAAAATAATTTCAAGCATAAGAAGATTGAATATCGGTAGTCTGCAAATATATTATATGCTCGAATTCTCGTTAAAGGACATATCAAATGGAAATATTTTTAACTCTGATTGCAATACTTGTGGTCTGTGGGTTTGCGTCATTATTACGTTTTAAAGGTAACGGTTTTACTTGCATTGTTGGCGTTATTGGGCCAATCGCTGCTTTTGCGGGCGGTATTCCGCTGGTCTTATCGATGTTGGTAAACCGAATCCCCAGCTCACTCTCGATTTTACTCCCTTTTCCGTTTGGCTTGTGTGATTTTGAGTTTGATCTAGTTAGCGCAATATTTATGATTCCACTTTTGTTGCTTGGAATGATTGCTGCTTTTTATGGTAGTGGTATCAATAAGCCTGAACACGCGGTTCCTACTCGGTCGATATGGTTTTTCTTCAATTTATTAATAGCCGGAATGATGTTGATTTTAATTTCAGCCAATATTCTAATGTTTTTGTTAGGCTGGGAAATAATGTCTTGGGCATCTTTCTTTCTGATCTGCACTTATCATCGCAAAACCGAAGTGCGCAATGCTGGAATTCTCTATTTTATCGCGACTCATATTGGCGTCATGTTAATTATTCCAGCGTTATTTTTGCTTCAAGGATCAACAGGGGATTTTAATTTTTCGTCTTTTATTGTGCCATACGGTGGAGTGGCTTCGCTGGTATTTGTGCTTGCATTGATTGGGTTTGGTGCTAAAGCTGGACTGGTGCCGTTTCATGTTTGGTTGCCTGAAGCACATCCGGCTGCGCCTGGATACATTTCAGCAGTATTGTCTGGCGTGATGTGCAACATGGGGATTTACGGCATTGTTAAAGTTTTGATGTTTTTACCTGAGCGCCAGTTATGGTGGGGAGTGTCATTGCTGATACTCGGTGCTATTTCTGCGGTTTATGGTATTATTTTAGCTTTGGCGCAGCACGATTTTAAACGCCTACTCGCATATAGCACGGTGGAAAATATGGGAATAATCGCCATGGCGCTTGGAATGGGGATGTTGGCGACCGATTATGGTCTTCCGAATGTCGGGCGGTTATTTTTTATCGGCAGTGCGATACATCTTATCAATCACTCGATTTTCAAGGGTTTACTATTCATGACTGCCGGCAGTATTTTGAACCAAACCGAAGAACATGATATTGATCGTTTGGGGGGACTTTTAAAAAGAATGCCGCCAACCGGTACATTCATGCTTATCGGTTGTGCCGCAATTTGTGGTTTGCCACCGTTAAACGGTTTTATCGGCGAATTTGTTATTTTTATCCAAGCTTTGGAATGTCTGAGCCACGATTCTTGGGGACTGCCGACTGCTGCGGTTTTTATGTTGACGGCACTCGGGCTGACTGGCGGTTTAACCATGGTTTGTTTTACCAAATTAGCGGGAATTATTTTGTTAGGTGAACCGCGCAGTCGAGGTGCGGAAGATTCTATCCCAGTTAACCCTGGCTTGAGTTTTCCGTTAGGCATTTTGGCGGGTTTATGTATATTTTTAGGAATTGCATTGCCGTTATTCTTGGCTGATACTATTGCTTGGCGAATATCGTTGATCTTTGGAGTTTTAATAATATTATGTGTCACAATTTACTATTGGCGACGTCGCTTGTCAGCGACAACGCTTGATTGCTCTGGAATAACTTGGGGTTGCGGCTATAGTGGTGGCAGTAGTCGGGTGCAGTACACCGGCGAATCTTTTGTTCAACCGTTTACGCGTTTTTTCAAATCTCTGATGCGGGTACGGAAAACAGAATCACAGCCAACTGGTGTTTTTCCAGTAAACGGAAAACTATCTATGATCAATGATGACCTGTTCTTAGAGTCGGTTTATCGTCCAATATTTAAAACGATAAGAACTCTCTGTGGTAAACTGCGTTGGCTTCAATCTGGTCATTTAAATCGCTATATTCTTTACATTGCGCTGGCACTGGCGCTGATGTTGAGTTGGAAACTACTTTAATGAAACTGATGGTAATTTTTTGTAACGTGGCGCTGGCGATGTTGGCGGCGCCGCTGATGTGGGGTATAACTTATCGGGTTAAAGCCTGGTTTGCTGGGCGCAGTGGTCCGCCATTGTTGCAACTTTATTATGATATTATTAAATTGCTGAAGCGGGGCTGTGTTTACAGTCGGACGACAACAGTTATATTCAAAATTGCTCCAGCCGTCTGCTTAGGTTGTGTGATTACGGCATTGACATTAATGCCAGGGGGAGGGGAGGCATCCTGGCTCGGTTTTAAGGGCGATTTTATTCTGTTAATTTATCTATTGGCGTTGGGACGCTTTTTTATGGTTATGGCGGCATTGGATACGGGTTCGCCATTTGAAGGGATGGGAGCTGGACGTGAAGTACAGTTTGCGGCATTTATCGAACCATCTTTTATCGTCGTGATGGCGGTGTCGGCAATCAGCAACGGAGGGACTTCGCTTGCAGCAATTTCGGCAAATACTGCTTATAATAATTATGCCAGCACTATTTTGGCAGCTGGCACCATGGTCATGATTTATCTTGTGGAAAATGCTAGAATTCCTTTTGATGATCCCGATACACATTTAGAGCTGACGATGATTCATGAAGTGATGATTCTTGACCACTCAGGCCCCGATTTGGCGTTAATGGAATATGCAGCGTCACTGAAAGTATGGCTACTTGGCATGCTGGTGGTGTTGATTGCCTGCCCATGGATTGGTTTATTGCCTTTCTGGTTTTATTGGGTGGCTTTACTGGCTGGGGTTAGCATCGTGGCAGTTATAACTGGAATCATCGAATCAGCGATGGCGCGTTTCGCTCTTTTGGATGTGCCGCAGGTGCTTTTAGGGATTTACGGGATGGCTCTTTTGTCGTTGATTTTTTTACTTTACAGGTGATTTTGAATGATTAATTTAATTTTTGCAGCGATAGTTCTAAGTTGTTTGATGCTTTCAGTATCAAGCCGCATTAAAAGCTGCATCCATATTGTCGCTATTCAGGGAGCAATTGTTTCGCTGTTTCCGTTATTGCTGAATGCCATTGATACAGAATTACTTGTTTTAGTGGTGATAACGATATCTGTAAAAGCGATAATTTTGCCGCTGATGTTATTGCGTTCAATGCGGATTGCTGCAGTGCGACGCGAAGTTGAACCGTTGATCAGTTATCCGATTTCAATTGCTGTTTCAATTGCTGGATTGTTGTTTTCGCTCTGGATTGCCTCGCGATTGCCGGTATCTGAAACAATACATGGCTCCAGCCTGATGATCGTTGCGCCATTTTTCATGATGTTTACTGGACTTTTTCTGATTGTCAGCAGAACCAAGGCGTTAACCGGCATTATGGGATATCTGGTATTTGAAAATGGTATTTATCTATTTGGTGGCGTACTCGGTCTTGAACACAATTTCATCGTCGAAGTGGGCATTTTACTTGACGTGTTGGTTATGGTATTTGTGGCTGGTGTCGCGATTTTTCATATCAATCGAAAGTTTGATCACATTGACACGGGTCGGCTCACACATTTGAATGAAGATCCAATGGATGGTGAAAGATGATAACACTTTTTGTTTTAATTCCTGCGTTAATCGGATTGCTCTGTTTATTGATTAAATCGTCAGCATTGCGCGTAACCATGATCGTGGCAGCAACGCTTCATCTGGGGTTGACGGTCTCCACTTTTTTTTGCGATTTTGAACCATTTTACCACGGTTGGTTTGCAATAAACTCTGCATCGCAACTTTTTTTATTGGCGTTAAGTGTATTGTTTTTTGTTGTCGCGTGTTATAGTCGCGATTATATGGGCTTGAACTCGAGAATTATCAAGTATGAAGCACGTTATAGCTGTTGTATGCTGTTGATGCTCAGTGCAATGTCATTGGTGTTGTTGTCGCGTCACTTTGGGGTAATGTGGATTGCGATGGAAGCAACAACGTTGTTTAGCGCGCCGCTGATTTATTTTCATCGCTCACACACTTCGCTCGAGGCAACTTGGAAATATCTAATGATCTGTTCGATCGGTATTGCCTTGGCATTGCTTGGGAATATTTTATTAGCCTATGCATATCGTTCAGTTGATTCTCCGCTGCTCCTCGACAATTTGTTGCCATTGGCAGCGTCAGGCGATATTAAATGGCTTAAAGCCGCATTTATTTTCTTTGTTATTGGTTACGGCACCAAAATGGGTTTGGCTCCGATGCATTCATGGTTACCTGATGCGTATTCAGAAGCCCCGCCACCAGTTTCTGCAATATTTCCAGCATTGATGCATTGCGCGTTTTTATTAGTAATGCGGGTCGGTGAGGTTTGTCAGGCTGCAGGTTTAGGTGCATTTCGCAATGAAATACTGATATTTTTTGCCGTAGCCTCTTTACTGTTCGCGGCTATTTTTATTATTGGTCAAAAAGATTATCCACGTATGTTGGCGTATTCCAGTATTGAACATATCGGTTTGATGACACTTGGCGCGGCTTGTGGCGTTGTCGGCATGGTGGGTTCATTGCTTCACATGCTCAACCATACCATGATTAAAGGGATGCTTTTCATGATTTCCGGTAATATTCTAGCGATCTATCGCAGCCGCAATGTCAATAAAGTTGGTGGTATGCTCCAAATTAGTCCGTTGACTGGAATAATGTGGCTCGCCGGATTTATGGCCATAACCGGTTTACCGCCGTTTGGAATGTTTATCAGCAAATTGATGATCATCCGTAGCATGCTGGATTCTGGAGTCTCTCCAATAGTGTTCGTCGTGTTATTATTGTTAGTGATGATTTTTATCGGAATGTTAGTAGCTTTTATTCCAATGACTATGGGTAGTGCTCCGAGTGGAACCACGTTAAAACCATCCAATCCGCGGTTGCGTTGGCTGTTGCTTCCGGCCGCAGTATTGGGGCTGATTTCGTTAATATTAGGCGTTTGTGTGCCTAATGCTATTTATCGTCTTATTATGGATGCTGCGGCAATACTTAGTGGATAAATTGGACCAGTTGACAACTTCAAACATAGTATTTTATTGAAAAACAATATCGCCACGGTATTTTATGCATAACTTTATTGAAAGGAAACGACGCGATGCATTCATTCTACAGTCCAGATATACCGGAACCTGGAATAACATTTGAACTCGATGAGCGCGACAGTAAACATCTGTTTAAAACCTTGCGTGGTCGTCGCGGTGAAAGCGTTGGACTGCTGGATGGACGCGGAACTGTCGCTTGCGCCGAAATTAGTGAAAATAATAAATTAACGGTTGTCAGCAAAACTACTGAACCGGAACCGTCGGTAAAACTCCATTTGTTGGTTGCCGCGCCACGTCGTAATCCGATGGAACAGATGTTGCGGCAATGTGCCGAAATCGGCGTTTGGTCAATCACTCCAATATTAACAGAGCGCTCAGTGGCTCTTCCAAGCAGTGAGAATACCCCGGAACGTTGGAGAAATATCTTACTCGAGGGTTGCAAGCAATCACGCAACCCCTTTATTCCCGAATTGTCCACGGCTTTGACTCTCAAAGACGCTATCGACAAACACTGTCAAGGGCAAACCGATGCTTTTTTTGGCGCGCCTTCGGGAACTCCAATCCAACCTTTCGCCACCAGTGGCTCGCTCATTTGGATGGTTGGGCCAGAGGGCGGTTTTTCGTCTGCCGAAGAAGCAATGCTGTGTGCTTGCGGTGTTCGCCCATCTAGAATTGGGGAAAGAATTATGCGTGTCGAAACTGCTGCCATCTGTGGAGCTGCTATTTTGATCAACTTAGCCGAGGATTATGAGAAATGAAGTTTTTTATTCCACTAATTTTAGTTATTTGTTTGGTTGTCGGTTGTAACGACGGCCCGAACGAGACTTCACACCCGATGTTTATTAAATATCGCAAAGCCTTGAATAGCCAAAAATATCCAGACGCTGCCGAGTATTTAAGACGTTACCTGAAAGTACGACCTGATTCCTGTGCGGGACATTTGGCAATGGCGACGCTCTGCGACGAGAAATTCGACGATCAGCTGGGAGCGATTTATCATTATAAGCAAGTCTTGGAAATTGAACCACACTCGCGGCAATGCAAAGATGTAGAAGAATGGCTTAGGAACGCTGAAAAAAGATATTACTTGAAAGCAAAAAATAAATATAACGACCCTGAGGATGTTGCTGCTTTACAAAACACTCTTTACGAAGCTGAAAATATGTTAAAACTTGCCCAGAATGAAAATCGTCGCCAAGCCGTCCTGGTTAGCGAACGCCGCCAAAAAATTGTTCAACTGGAACATGAATTAAAAATGAACGCGATTGAGGCGACCGATGTTTCGATTTTGAAGGAGCAGTTAAGAGAGTGTAATACAATGGTCAATCAACTTGAAGTTTATCGCAGTACTTTGACTCGCTCTGAAAAAGAGAAAGAAAATAGACTGCAAGAACTGCGTGAAGCCATGAAAGGACAAAATATTATTATTGAGGATTTTCGTGCCAAGCTTGAGATATCGCAAAAAGAGAACCAAAAATCGGCGCAAAACCTAACGGAACTGCGCCAGCAATTAAAAGAAACGGTCGAAGCATTGGCCGAAACGTCCTCGGAATTAGAGACACTTCGCGTCGATAGCCAAAAAACAACGACAAAAAAGCCAATAACCAAAGAAGATGATCATGTCAAAACCACCCTTCCAACTCAGAACAAAACTGTTAATTAGTGAATATGATATTGCCAGCCGAGTCAGTGAGCTGGGTAATGATATTTCGGAATTTTATGATAACGAACCTCTCACTATGGTTGTAATTATGAATGGAGCGATGATTTTCGGTGCAGATCTGGCGCGTACAATAACTCTACCGATTTGGCTCGATTCAATTCGCACATCATCTTATAAGTCACTGGAGAGCAGCGGTAGCGTCGAATTCGCTTCAATGCTGAAGTTGCCGGTCGTTGGGCGACATATTTTAATTGTTGACGATATCCTTGATACTGGATTGACTTTATCAAAAGTCAAAGAAAAAATTAATGAATTAAGGCCGTTGAGTATCAAAACTTGTGTGATGCTGGACAAGCAAGTGAAGAGGATACCTGGCGGGGTAGAACAAGCCGACTGGAGTGGTTTTAAAATAAAACCACATTATATCGTTGGCTACGGACTTGATGCGGAAGAGTATTGGCGAAATCAACCAGACATCTCTATTGTGGAATAATCATAGCGATGAAATCTGAGTTATAAATTCACGCGCGCATTATGCGCGCGCTAATTTCAAAATGAGATTAAAGTATTTTTATGAGTAAAAATGTTAATAATTTAATTTTGATTTGCTTGAAGAGATTTCTGTGGTAAGTTTATACAATGTAAGTTATCATAAATAACCTAAGGTTTGAGATTAATGCGTTTTCAATGTCCTTTATGTCGTAAAGTAGTTGCAGCAGCCAAATCCCAGATGGGACAACAGCTACAATGCGGCAATTGTAACGAAATAGTTACAGTGCCCGCTTCCCGCTTCTCGACCGGTTCGGTAATAGCTGATTTTGTTATTATGAAAGAGATCGGACGCGGCGGTATGGGCGTGGTTTATCTAGTCCACCAACTTTCATTAGATCGTCCGGCTGCTTTAAAAATTCTCTTAGACAGCTATTGTCAAAATCCCGAATTTGTCGCTAACTTCATCAAGGAAGCTCGACTGGCCGCAAAATTAAACCATCCACATATTGTACAAGCTTATGCGGTGGGTGAAGACGAAGGCATTTTCTACTTTGCCATGGAGTATATTGACGGAGAAACTTTGAAGGATATTCTCCGCCGTGAAAAGGTAATACAAATTGACCAAGCGGTCATATTAATACAACAGGTCGCGGAAGCGCTAGATTGTGCTTGGAAAGAGCAAAAATTGGTTCATCGTGATATTAAACCAGATAATATTATGCTGACTAATAAAAACCAGGCAAAACTAGCTGATTTAGGACTTTCGCGGATCGCTGGCGAATTTGATGCTGATGATGACGGTGACGAAGTGATGGGAACGCCACAATACATTAGTCCAGAACAACTCACTGGAGCGCCGGTTGATATTCGTAGCGACATCTATAGCCTTGGTGCGACATTTTATCAATTTGTAACTGGAAGGTTTCCTTACGAAGGACGCAACGGCGCAGAGATCGCTAGAAAACATCTTGAAGAAGAGCTAACTCCACCTAGTTATGTAAATAACAGAATTCCTGAATCAATTAATCAAATCATCTGCAAAATGATGAAAAAAAATGTCAACGAACGTTATCAGGATGCAGAATCGCTAGTTGAAGATTTGAGAATGTTTAGACGTGGCAAAATGCCAGGTATTGGCTTAGCGGCGCCTAAAGTTTTTTCGACACAAACAGGCGTAATCAGAATGGATTCCACCTCCTCATCAGTGCAGCTAGCTAAGTTGCGGCCGCTAGGTTCGCATAGTGGCAAAATAGAGCCTCCAGAATACCTGAAAGCCAAACTAAAACTCAAAAAAGATTTAGAAGCTGGAATAATAACCGAAGATGGTCATCCTAAGACGACATCCACGAGTATCAGTCCAATATTTTCACCGAATGACAACACTCAGACCCAAACTGCTAACAATATAGTTCTAGATGCGCATGACCTCGAAGACTTGGAGGGATTCAAACCACGTCGCAAAGTACAGAAGGTCGCTTTAATCATAGTTACCCTGATTCTGGTTTTAGCGGGAACGGGGTTTGCTCTGTTATATTTTACGTCATCGAAAAATGTTCAAGACAATTCAACTTCAGTAGAAACGGTTGACTTATATTCTAAAAACATTAAAGAAATCATGAAGTCTGCCGTTCCTGGACAAGAACAAAATTTCCTCAAGATGGCAGATGATTTTTTTGAGAAATATCCTGAACCTAAAACCACAGTACAACGAACGAATCTGAATGAATTATTGAAAGTTTTTGTTGAATTGGATGAGAAATTGCGGATCCCAGAACCACGCAGTAAAGCACGTGCAAAACACTTAAAGGAAATCGAAGTCACTAAAGAATTGGCTGAAAAACAGGCCGCCATAGCCAAGGAACAGGCAGCTGAACGACTTCGTTTGCAACGCGAAGAACAAGCGCGACGCAAACAGCTAGAGGCTGAACGGCGCAAAGAACAGGCTGAAATTCGTCAACATCTCAATCAGATTGCTGTATATAAACGTCGCCTTCCCTACGAGTTGTCGAAGTTTGTCGAAGAGGGGAATATCGCTGGAGCGGAAAGCCTTCGAAATGAAGTTATCTCAGGAGTTGAATCTTTTAGAAGTAGCGATCGGCAGGTTTTGAAGCAAGCAGCTGATTTGAAGAGCTATGCCTCATCTATTATCAGCGAATTGAAAATAGCGGAAGAATATCGAAAATTGGTTTATAATAGTGGGACGGAACTTCGGGGAATGCAAATTGAAACAAGGATTGACGGCAAACGCTCCCTGCTCAAAGTGAATAAAATCGAAAACGGCCTAATTCAATCTCAAGATATTATCTCCGGTAAATCTGCTGATCTGAAAATTGGTGATATGGACGAAGAGCTATTCAATTCAGTAGTTTCCCGTATTGAACGCCGGCAAAAAGTTAGCGGAATAAATTTTTATCTGGATCTCCAATCTAAGAATTTTTCAGATAAGATGATCCCTCCAAATGAGTTTTGGAAAGAAAAATTAGCTGATTTTCAGCGCGACTATTTTGTTGGAAAATTAAGAGATGCTTCGAGTTCTGAGAAAGCAGAATTACGCCGCCGTTTCGGGTCACTGAAAAACTTCCCTAAATAGCCATTATGAAAATTATTCATTTTTCCGATCCTCACGCTGGCGGTGGTGCTGAAGATCTGTTGGCTTACTTTGATAAACGTTGGGTTGGTGTTTTTAATTACCGCTTTCGTCGTCGTTTTCAACATGATTTAAGTTTATTAAGAAAAGCAGTGGACTATATTTTAAAAACCCGGCCTGATGTTGCAGTCTGCACGGGAGACTTGACTTCCACTGGGCAGCCGGGCGAATTTGAGCAAAGCTTAGAAATCATGAAACCACTGCGCGGTTCTGGTATTCCACTACTTTATGTTCCTGGCAATCACGATTGCTATGTCCGTCTCCGTAAATGTCGGGAAGCGATGGAAAATTCGGTTAGGGTATTATGTGACTATGAATTCAATGATTTGCCATTAGTCAAAACTATCGGTGAAATTGATTTTATTATTGTTAACGAAAGCCGTCCGACCAATCTTTTGTCATCCCGCGGTTTAATGACTAAAAGTACTTCCGATTTTGTCGTCAATTACTGCGCTTCGCCAAAAGAACGACCACGAATCATTATCGGACATTACCCGTTGATTGAAGAACATCCCCTGCTTCGTTATCGTCATAGTTTGGGAGGGCAACGCAAGGTGGTAGCGCTGTTGCACGAACAACAAATTGATGTTTCGCTTTGTGGCCATATTCATCAGCCGTTCGCTAAAATTGATGCGAGTGGGCGCGGCGAATACAGTTCCGGTTCAGTGACCCGCAATGGCACCATCGCTGAAATCGAGTTTATAAAAGAAAAAAATATATTCAAACACCATCAAATAAGCTTGGTCTGATTTATGGATCTGATTCGCAGAAAACATCTCTGTTTGATAGCATTTTTTGCTGGAGTTATCATTATTGGAACTCTAATGCTGAAACTGCCATTCGTCACACATGTTACTGGCATTTCCTGGGAAGACGCATTTTTCACTGCGATTGCCGCAACTTGCGTCACTCACATGGGGAATTTATCGACTGCTGGATTCAATTTACCCGGACAACTTATCGTTTTAATTTTACTTCAAATCGGTGGACTTGGTATGATGTCACTAGTGGCTTCGGTGGTCATAATGATGCGCGGCATCAAAGCAGGAGAAAATATCGTTCTTGGCGCTCCACGTAGCATGTCTGCGGGAAAAATGGAGAAACTGCTGCGTACTGTTATAACTTATACTTTTATCATCGAAGCTATTGGTTTTGTTTTTTTGACTGGAACTTTTTGGCTTCAAAAAGATTTTAATTTTCTCACTTCGGCATATTATGGTTTGTTTCATTCTGTCTCGGCATTTTGTAATGCTGGATTCACGCCATTTAATGACAGCATGATGACTGTTACTTGGATAGTAAAGTTGATTATTTCATTTTTAGTACTCGCGGGGGGACTCGGATTTTATGCAGTTTTTGATCTGTGGGAATCTTTTCATGAACGCGGTAAACTACTCATAAATACCAAACTGATCCTGATTGCGTCGGCAATTTTAGTTGTCGGTGGAACTTTGTTTTTTAAGGCTTTAGAAGGTTCAAATACATCTTGGATGGATTCATATTTCATGGTAGTATCAGCGCGCAGTTCCGGCTTTTTTAGCGTTCTTCCATCATTGATGCATAATAATTCTACTTTGGTGATAATGCTTTTGATGTTGGTCGGATGTTCACCCGGCTCGACTGGTGGTGGCATCCGCACTGTTGGCGCCTCGCTGATTTTTTTAACTATTTTAAATGCATTCAAAGGTAATGTCAGATTATTGATCTTTAAACGCGAAATTCCATTGCGCTATGCTCTAAAGTCATTTGCTATTGCAATATCGTTCATCATTACGGCGACAGTATTGGCTCTGATCACTGCTGTCACTTTTGATTTGTCTCTAAAACGAGTTGGATTCGAAATTGTCTCGGCGTTGACAAATTGCGGGTTACCATGGGGTATTAACGGAAAACTTTTGGCAACACCACGTGGCCTGATTGCTTATTGCATGTTTTTGGGTCGTATTGGGCCGATGACAATATTGCTGTTTTTTTTGAGGGAACGAAATGCTAGTCATTTGTCTTATCCCAAAGAAAGAGTTATTATAGGGTAAATTTTTCAGGAGTAAATATCAATGAAAGGTAATTTTGCAGTAATGGGGCTCGGCACTTTCGGAATGAAATTGGCGACAGAACTCAGCAACGCAGGGAATTATGTGGTCGCGGTTGATGTCAACCAGGCGCTGATTGATGAAGTCAAAGATAAAGTGGCAACCGCGATTATTGCTGACATCAGCAATCCGGAAACCATCAAAGAACTTGACGTCAGCAAGTTTAATGCAGTTATTTTGAGCATGAGTGGGCATTTTGAGAATCAGATCATCGCATTGACCCTGTTGAAGCAAGAAGGGGCGCTGAATGTTATCGCTAAAGCAAATTCTCCGTTGCAAAAACGTATTTTACTGCGACTCGGAGCCAGTGAAGTAATCCAACCTGACTTTGACGTGGCTGAGCGCTATTCAAAACGCTTGTCAATGTCTAATATTGGAGAAATGTTAGATTTTAAAGGAGGCACCATCGCTGATGTCACTGCCCCAAAATCTATGTTCGGTCAGAGTGTGCGTTCTTTAGATTTACGTAATCGCTTTAATTTGACTATCTTGTTGATTCATAAACCGGGAGAGGAAGGTTTTACCATTTGGGATCCAGACATAAAACTAGAAGAAGGCTATCTGTTGACGGTGTTCGGAAAAGAAAAAGATATTGTAAGGGCTTTTAATGCATGATGAAGACTCTGATTATTATGCGTCATGCTCATGCCACCAATAGCGGATTTAACGATTTTGAACGCAAGCTAACGCCAGAAGGAGTATCTGAGGCTAGAGAAGCTGGCGAACAGTTGAAACGTGCAGGTGTCGTCCCTGATTTGATTCTTTCTAGCTCTGCGGTTCGCGCGGCGGAGACAGCAGGCAACGTTGCAACGGTACTGAACCTTTCTGACGATAAATTGATTTTTGATCGAACCATTTACAATTGTGGCGGCGAGGGCTTATTGGAGTTAATTCATCAAACTTCAGAGGAGGTCAAAACCTTGTTGTTAACCGGACATAACCCTGCGGTCAGCGTATTGGCTACAATTCTGACAGGAAACCGCCACAGCATGCGCCCAGCAGAACAAATTATCATTCGCAGCACCGCCAAATCCTGGCAAAGTTTTGATGAATTTATTGCCTATAAAGAATGATGCAATTCTGATGAACGGCATTTTTCTTTTACCGATTAAGCCACGGAAGTTTCTGTTTGTATTGTCACTTTATCGATATTTTTTTTGTTTTGTGTTGGCGGTCAAAAGTTCTGATGCTATATTGCAAATGACTAATAAATAAGTTTATGTTTTATGGGTAAAAAACGCAAGTTTTTAACGACCCTTTAATTTTTCGATTGTTTGTAACGACTATACCGTTATTATAATTTAGTAATGCTACTAAGCATAAAATATAAAAACAAAACAAAACAAAACAAGGGAAAGGAACATGAAAACAGCAACTAAGAAAACACTAGTGGCGATGGCCTGCGTATTTGCATTTGGTTTAACATCTGAAGCACAAATAAGCGCAAAAAAAACCAATAGTCAGGTTGAAACACCCAAAGGAACAAAAACCTTGTATGTTTCGGTAAACAAGGGCAGTAACCGCAATGACGGTAGTCAGTCATCACCGATAAAAGACCTGCAAAAAGCCATAGACGTTGCCCCCGAAGGAGCTGTTGTTTGCGTCACTGAAGGCAATTATCTTGGTAAATTAGATCAGGGCTGGATAAAGATAAACAAGTATATCTCTATTGTTGGTGGTTATTCCGATGATTTTTCGCAACGCGATCCCGTGAAATTCCGCACTACAATGCGCCCCGGAGCTGCGCAGAAAATGACTTCGGGTAACCAAGGAGTGTTGGATATTCGTGTGGTGGGAAAACGGGACGGAGTGATTCTTATAGATGGTATCATCTTCGATCGTGGTCAAATAAATGCATACGTGATTCCAGCTTACGACAACCCGGTCGCCGCTGCTCCTGAAGGTTGTGAAACCGGACGAATTGTCGGCGTCGGTGAATCCCCGCAGGGCGTACCTTTGGTTCAACCTGAAGGTATGAAAAGCGCATTTCAGCTTATCAGTGGTGAGGCCGAAGGCAATTTAACTATCCGTAATTGTGTATTTCTCAACGGATATCACTTCGCCATACAAATGTCTTGCAAGGGTGGAGTTTTTGATATTTATAACAATGTGTTTGTGGCGAACCGTATGTCCGCATGCGAGCTGCGTAGTGGGCTAGCCAAACCCAATCAGTCGCTTGTGAAATTTCACAATAATACAGTTATGTTCACTTGGTGTCGCACAAAACACATGGAAGATATGGGCTATGGATTCCGTTATATGACCGGTATGGATGCTGATGTCTATAACAACATATTCGGTTGCAGTAACTATGGCGCACTGGATCGCACCTATATCGATGCAGACAAAACCAAAGAAGCTAAACGTGTAACCTCGGCTTGGAATAATCTGTTCTTCGGAAATCGCAATGGCGATCTGGTATTGCCATCGGGTGGTGGCGGCTGGACATATGTTCTCGCTAAAAACTTTGAAGATGTGGATAAACTTACTAAATACGAAAATAATCGTGAGATGAACGAAGCTGAAGTAAAGACCATAAGCCAAAAAATCGACGCTCCTTATCTAAAAGGGTTTATAGGGATAACTGGAACACAAACCTCTTCGTTTAATCCAAATTCATCACTGAATCAATTCAGGAGTTTCTTGGGAATGAACATGCAAGGAACTGAAACCGTGCGCGTTTCAATGTATGCCAATCGTTACCCGTATGAAAAAGCGTTTGATCTTTTCGGGGCAGTAAAAGACTATGGGGCACAGGGGATTAAATAGATAGTGGATTTGGAAGTTTTAGTCAATGGTAAAACAAAACCCGGCCCATGATATTTTGTCAGATATTGGCTGATGGGACTTAAAACAAATAGAAACTATCCAACAAGCGATTGCCAAAGCATATCTACATGGTTGCTTTGGAATCTGAACAGTAATGCTGAATCAGAATAATGAAATTAATTATTTTTACATTTGCTATATTGTTGTTAGTTTCTACATGCTTTGCTTCAGGATGGAATGATTTCACGCTCGATATTGGCGATGGCTACAATATTTTTCGTGCTAACAGCATGGATGTTTGCATTGGTAGGACTGGCGGTAGTTTAATTTTATATCCACGTAATTATGAAAAGGTCGGACCAGTGATCCGATATATTACGACTCCAAATCACATATTGACCAAAAATCTAGGCAAGAAGTCAAGGAACTTACTTGAGGGAGACTCTTTTCAAGAGATAGATTCAACTATGGAGTTTTTCTTCATCATCTCAAAGAAATCTACAGATATTCGTGGACCATTTACAAAAGAAGAGTTTTCCAGACTGCCAGAAGTTGCCGCTATCGGCTCCCTTGATTGGCAGACTCCAAGAAATCCAAACTTTTGGCTCCCACTGCTTGGCTCTCTCATGATTCTTTCTTTTTTTATTCCAGTCTTAGTAATTAAATATTTTTGGATCACAATTCCTCTTATATTGGGAACATTTTTAATTTTACACCGTATCAAAAAACGTAAGAAGAAAGTTCAACAATGAAAATATTAATAATGCTACCGAAAGATTATGAAATACGGATATTTTTGTTTACTCACCGGATACATGAAACACTGCTAGGGACGAAAGATTATGGAACGCGGATGTTTTGTTCTTATTGGTCACTTTATCGGCATTTTGTTGTTTTGAGCTGGCAGGCCAGATGTTCTGATGTTATATTACAAGAATCAACAGAGGAGTTTATGTTTTATGGGTAAAACAACCGCACAAAAGATTTTTGACGCGCACCGGATCGATTCTCCGGCTGCAGGGGTTTCAATATTGTCGCTGGACCGAGTTTTCTGTCATGAAATCACTACACCAATCGCGGTGGATGATTTAGTGGCGCGCGATAAAGATCGGGTTTTTGACAAAACAAAAATTAAAGCAGTAATTGATCACGTCACCCCGGCGAAGGATTCAAAAACTGCAGAGCAGGGCAGGACAATGCGCGAATGGGCGCGTCGCCACGACATTAAAGATTTTTTTGATGTTGGCGAGAACGGCGTTTGCCATGTAATTTTCCCTGAGAAGGGCTTTGTTCGCCCCGGGTTTACTATTATTATGGGAGATTCACACACTTGTACTCACGGCGCGTTTGGAGCATTTGCTGCAGGAGTCGGCACCACCGACCTTGAAGTCGGAATCTTAAAAGGCGTTTGCATCATGCGTGACCCTGAAACGATTAAAATTAATCTGAATGGCACCCTGAAGCCTGGAGTTTATGCCAAGGATGTAATTCTTGCTATAGTGAAAATGTTGACTGTGAATGGTGCGACTGACCAAGTTATTGAGTTCGACGGGTCAGCAGTTGCTGCTATGGATATGGATTCGCGTATGACGCTGTGTAACATGGCGATTGAAGCTGGTGGCACTTGCGGCATCTGTTACCCAGATATGGTTACGGTTGATTATCTGTGGCCATTCATTAAAGATGACTTTGCTTCCAAAGAAGCAGCTTTGGCCGAATATTCAAAATGGACAGCCGATGCCGATGCTGAATATACGAAAGTGATCGATATGGATGTTTCAGAACTGGAACCGCTGGTCACTTTTGGTTATAAACCGGATCAGGTTAAGACTGTCGCAGAAATGAGTGGCACTAAAGTAGATCAAGTTTATATAGGCTCCTGTACCAACGGACGCTTTGATGATCTGCGCATTGCCTCAGAGGTTTTGAAAGGCCATAAGATTAGTCCAAATCTACGTGGTGTAGTTTCTCCGGCTAGTCCAAAGATCTACTCTGATGCATTAGAGGTGGGGATTATTAAAATATTTATGGATGCCGGTTTTTGCGTGACCAATCCAACTTGTGGCGCATGTTTGGGGATGAGCAACGGGGTTTTAGCGAGTGGCGAAGTCTGTGCATCGACTACTAATCGTAATTTTGCTGGACGCATGGGGAAGGGCGGTATGGTTCATTTAATGAGTCCTGCGACCGCTGCCGCGACCGCAATCGCTGGAGTTATCACTAATTCACCGCTCTATAAAGCATAAATTTGGAGTTTGATTAATATGAAAAATTTTAACGGCAAAATCCTTTTTTTGGATCGTTCCGATATTAACACTGACGAAATTCTGCCAGCTAGGCATATGAACGAAGCTTCTAAGTCGGCTCTGAAGCCGTACTGTTTAGAGGATCTCGCAATAGCTGGCTTTGATCCTAAAACCGATATCGAGGATAAAAGTGTTATCGTTACTCGCAGTAATTTTGGCTGCGGTTCATCGCGCGAACATGCTCCTTGGGTATTGGAGTGCAATGGTATCAATCTGGTGATAGCAGAAGGCTTCGCCCGTATTTTTCGCCAAAATATGTTCAATTGCGGAATGATGGCAATAACGCTTGGAGCAACACAGATTGATGATTTATTCAAACTGTTTGCTGGTTCCGAAGCAGAGTGCTCTACTGATCTAGATAAAATGGAATTTACGATCAAAGGCAATCTTCAAACCAAAGTATATCCGTTCAAACTAAATGCTTTTGATCTTGAACTGGTCAAAGCAGGCGGTTGGGTCGATTACGCAGATAAAAAATACTGAGTAATTTGTTCTCTAAATTCGCGCGCGCATTATGCGCGCGCGAATTGGGATACCTAATTACATTTTTCTTGAGCGGCTGATTTCAACTGCTACGCTGTCCGCTTTCTTTAATGCGCCTGGTTTATCCAGGATTACCGTTACAGTCTTGACTCCAGCGAAATCCAAACAAATTTCGGCTGCTGATTGCGCCAGCGTTTCAATTAGGTAGTACTGCGATTTTTCACCAAGAGCAACCAGTCGATCACGAACCTCTGAATAGTCGATTGCTAGATTAAGGTCGTCGTGTTCAGCTGCTGGGCGCATATCGCATTCCAGAATGATATTAAAGATCACTTCACGCGGGGTAATGCGCTCATTGGGTCTGGTTCCGACAATAGTTTGCATTTTCAGATTGCGGATGTGGATTTGGTCATTCATAACATCTCCTTGAGTTGGGGTTTTAAGATTTTTCCAGAACGAGCAATTGGAGTAGGCGCGGCTGCGCCGTAAGCCGGAATGCCGTTGACTAGTACTAATTTTACTCCAGACGCGAGCTGGTGTGGTGTGTTGAAGTCGGCATTTGAACAATATTCCTGCCAATCCAAAAGCACTAAATCCGCATGATAACCCGGTTTTATCATGCCACGTCCAGTTAAATTGAAAATTGATGCAGGTAGTGAAGTCATGCGGCGAACTATCTCTTCCTTCGACAGAATACCATTTAACAAACGAACGAATTCAGGGAATGAGCCGAAACCACGCGGATGACTAACGCCAAAACTATAATCTAGCGGTCGAGCGCTTTCATCACTGCCACAGGCGACAAATTCAAGTCGAAGAATCTTTCTTAAATTATCTGGTGACATTGCGCTAAATGCCGCCATTGCGCCGCTGCGATCCGTGCGCCATATTTCAACGCAAACTGCTGCAGGATCGCTGAATTCTGCTAAGAGTTTACCGTTCATCGTTTTGAAGCGTGGAGCTGAAGTTGAAACTAGACGGCAAGTCTGCCAGCGTTCTGCTGGATATTTCCGCAACTCAGCTTTAACGGTGTTCGCATTGATTTCGGATTGGAGATAATCCGATAACGCTTCATTGGGCATTGAGGCTAGATTATCTGGTAAAATGATGCTTAATTGAGTCATTGATTCAGTATATGGATAACGATCTGCGGTAATTCGCAATGGAGCTTTATTAATCAACTCCAAGGCCTCGTCGAGTTTGCCCCAGTTTTTCTTGCCGGAAGTTTTAAGATGACTGATATGAAGATGTGGTTGACCAGCCGCAATACATGAATCCACAGCCTCTTCGATAGCTTCAATGAGTTGGTTGCCCTCACTGCGCAGATGAGTGGCGTAAGGGCGCCCAAAAGGCATAAGCGCCGCTAGTAATGCAGTAATTTCATCGCTGTTTGAAAAGCATCCCGGGGTGTAAAGCAAACCGCTGGATAATCCTGTCGCGCCCTGCTTGAGTTGAGTCTGTAAAAGAGTAACGGTTTCAGATATCTGCTTTGGAGTTAATTTACTATTGCTGTAACCATTGATTGCGGCGCGTAGCGTATTGTGTCCACATAACGGAGCGATATTTAATGCCGGACAACGGATTTCAACTGCGCGACAGTAACTGCTAAAGTCGCTCCATTCAATTGGACAATTATAATTTTCATATAGTTGTTTGAGATGCTCGCGATTAAGTTCATTAACTGGAAACGGCGAGAGCCCACAATTTCCGCTAACTTCTGTAGTGATGCCCTGGGCTACTTTGCTGTTCGCTTCAGGTGCGGCAATAATTGAAATGTCAGAATGTCCATGGGCGTCAATGAAGCCGGGCGTCAGAGCCAGCCCAGTCGCTTCAATTTCAAGATCGCTGTCAGGCTTTTTTTTTCCGACACTAACAATGCGTCCGGAACTAATCTGAACATTCGCCTGCATCGGCGGTGCTCCAGAACCATCGTAAATAGTGGCATTTTTTATTAGTAATGTTTTCATATCTCAAAAGTTAGCACGCAATTCATTGAAATGACACTATTATTTTATAATTTTTATAATTCTTTATTTAGTTGGAGGGTATGATTCGGTTTTGATTCGAATTCAAAATTATGTTTCCATCGATCGAATGATTTACTACCGGAAATGGTCAGATGTCCAGTAATATTGAGTTTATATATATGAATAAAAAGAAATTATCTTGAGTCAATTGACATAATAGATAAAGAGATGTATTTTAATCGAGTTGGCACAGGATTTGTAATATTTCTACAATAAATTATATGGAGTTTTCTAAATGGGTCGTAAAGTTAAATTTGGGATTGTTGGAACTGGGGAAATTGCTAAGATGCACGCAGAAGCACTAAAGGGGATGTCTAATGCTGTGTTAGTAGCAGTTTATGATAAGGTAGAGGAGCGCGCGCAATCATTTGCCGCAAGCTATGGAGTCAGAGCACTCAGCAGTTTTGATGATTTTCTCAATGATCCAGATATAGAAGCGGTCACAATAGCCACACCTACAGGGATTCATGCTGAAGTTGCCATTCCTGTGGCTCAAGCTGGCAAACATATTCTTTGCGAAAAACCTCTTGACGTAACTCTTGAGAAAGCCGATAGTATTATTCATGCTTGTAGCCAAAATAAGGTTTTTTTAGCCTCCGTCTTTCAATCACGTTTTGCTCGTAGCGTTCAGGCTATTAAAAATGCATACGATGCAGGGCGCTTTGGCAAGATAGTGCTCGCCAGTACCCAAGTGAAATGGTATCGTTCACAGGAATACTATGACAGTGCCGGTTGGCGTGGCACGTGGGCACTCGACGGCGGTGGAGCCTTGATGAACCAATCTATTCATACCATAGATTTATTGCTTTACATCAATGGCGATCCGAGCGAAACATTTGGTTATTGTGGGATTCTTAGTCACGAGAATATTGAAGTTGAAGATAACCTTTGTGCTGTAGTAAAATATCAGAATGGTTCAATGGGGACGATTGAAGTCAGCACTTCATGTGCGCCTGGTTTCCCACGGCGTCTAGAAATTTCTGGAACGAATGGCACCGCAGTTATGCAAGACGATCAGATTATTTGCTGGAATTTTGTTGATAATAATGACTCAGACGCCAGCATTTTAGCAGAGTGCGGAGCTGGCGAAGGATTACATGGTGGGTCTGGAGATCCGATGGCAATAGGTCATGCTGGCCATCGTCAGCAGTTATCTGACCTTGCAGAAGCGATCATTAATAATCGCGAACCGTTTCTACCTGGGACCGAAGGACGGCGTGCGGTTAAATTTATTTGTGGGATTTATGAATCGTGCCGAACTGGTCAACCCTACAAATTTGAAGAAGATTGAGCCAATTATTATTTGTTGTTTGACCCGATCTCTATTTTCGGGATGAATATATGGAATGAGGTTCCGATGTTTACTTGACTAGAGAGCAGAATCCAACCGCGATGATTAGTGATAGTACCATAGATCATCGCCAAGCCCATTCCTGTACCTTTGCCATAAGATTTTGTAGTAAAAAATGGTTCAAAAACTCGGCTCATAGTTTCTTTTGACATACCACAACCATTGTCAGAAATAGAGATATGGTAATATTTTTGCAGGTCGACATCAGCTGGCATGACTCCAGACAGTGTTTCTTCTGGGATAAAGTTTGCAGCCTCTCCTGCAGAAATCTCTAGTCGCATACCTTGGTCGGGAGGATTGTCTTCCATCGCGTCTCGCGCATTAATCATGAAATTAATAAAAACTTGTTGTAGCTGTATGATGTCTCCGGTAATCATCATCGATTCTTTGGGTAGATAAAGGTTTAAATAAAGATTTAATTGATTACTAGGGAGGAATAATTCGGTACTGTGGCGAATCAATTCATTGAGGTCAATTTTCTCTTCGTGGTATTTCCCTTTTCGAGCAAATCCCAATAATTGGTGAGTTAATCTCCCCGCTTGTTCAGAAATCTGAGTGATTTTTTCAAGGTGACGAATAATTTTAGGATCTTTACTTTTATCGTAGAGCCGGATCAAATCCAAATGCCCTAGGATTGCGTGAATATGATTATTGAAATCGTGAGCGACGCCGCCAGCCAATTTTCCGATAGAATCAAGACGCTGGGAGTGGTTAAGTTGTTCACTTAATATCTCCTTTTCACGCGCCAACCGGCTTTCTTCGGTAATATCACGCCCCTGTAGAATATACATAGGAATATTCCCTACTTGGGTGCCTGAAATCGCCATATCTAAATAAACCTGCGATCCATCATGACCAGGAGCATAGCAACGAAAATGCTTGGTCGGATGTTCATTTTCCTGAGTTGCTTCAGGAAGCTTGAGCAATTTAGGCCCCAGCGGTTCGCCTTTCTCGTCAGTGAGCATATTGGTAAGCTCAATACCGATCAGGGACGGTGTTTGAAAAACGATGCGGTTGGCGGCACGATTTGCTTCTAATACATCGCCATTGCGAGAAACTAACATGATCATTTCACTGGCATTTTCAACTAGAAGTTGATAACGCCCTTCCCATTCACGTAGGTTATGTTCAAGTGCCTGTGCTTTGCCGTATCCTCCGAAAAACGCAAAGAAAATATCAAGCGCACCGCGGCTGATAGAACTGCTTTCCTTCTCTATTTTCACTAAATACATGGTAATCAAAGCTGAGAGCCAGGCAGTAGCAATTGATCTGATAATTAATGAATTGTTGATTTCTAGCCACCAGAACGGTTTGAACCCATAGGTGACAAATAGATAAATAAATGAATCAATAACTTGAGCGAAAATCATTGATCCTAGCACGCATAAAAACATACGGCATCCGACATTGCGTAGGCGTTGAAAAAATATCGGAAGAAGGAATAAGTCAGCCACTAGTGCCAATACTGAACCGCTCATGGAAACTTTGGTCTGTTCCAAAAGACTGCTGAGTATATCTGCCGAACTGCCTTGGGAAATGCTGAATCCAATCCAGTTGCATTGGAGCATAGTCAGGTAAGTTAGATACATAAATAGCCCATAAGAGGCGAGGCAAGCTATAATCAGTCGTTGTGCTGCTAAAGTTCCTTCGGTAATATAGATTAGCAATAGGGCAGCCAGGAACGGCAGCGTCAAGACCGTTGACCCAATATAAAAGTCAAATCCGGTAATATTAGTAGTGATTTGAAGATTAGAAGCGGCAATCAGCTGAGCAAAGACAAATAATAGTCCAGCACAAACATAAAAAGCCGCCTGCCCAATGATTTTACGCTGACTATGAAGTAACGCTAGCGTCACAAAGACAAAAGTCATCTCTAAGAAAGCAAGCAAAATTGCCAGAATATTTTCCAAGATATTTTAATACTCCATCAGTTTTTAGCTTCTGACTCAAGTCGTCGCAAGGTTTCCCTCACCACATCTGCACGTTTAATATTTTGCTCCAGATCATTTAATGGTTTTCCGGCAATCAAAAGGAGATGAGCCGGATTGATCTTGATGAATAAATCATTGATGGTGCGGATATCTAGTGCTGTGAACATTTTTAAATCAACGCCCATGCGCAATGCTGAGAGTGAATTCAACGCTTCTTCAATGCCCAACACAAAAGCATGACGCAACCTTCCGTAAGCCCGCCCCACATGATTAAGAATAATATGCTTGTTATGCTCCAACATCATTACTCTAGCGTTTTTCTCATGTGTAATCAGTTGGCGGATAACTGAGGTTAAGCGTTCAATAATCATTAATTCTGACTCACCCAGCGTGCTCTGGTTGGAGATCTGAAATAGACCGCCGTGGTTTTCAGAGCCTTCGCCGTAGATGCCGCGAACAGTTAAGCCAAGCGTGCGAATTCCGTGCATAGCGGCATTAATTTGTTCACTCAAAATCAGTCCGGGCAGATGAAGCATCACAGATGCCCGGATCCCAGTTCCTATATTGCTTGGACAGGAGGTAAGATAACCGAGCCGCGAATCGTAGGCAAAGGCTAGACGCTCAGACAAACAGTCGTCAATATGGCTTATTTTTAACCAAGCCTGTTCCAGGTCAAGCCCAGGGTAAAGCACTTGAAGTCTTAGATGGTCTTCCTCATTAATCATAATACTGGAATTTTCACCGTCAGCGACGATCAGAGCTGATCCTTGCGGCGCGCCACTCAACTCATTGCTGATTAAACGGCGTTCTAGCAGTAGTTTGCGATGTAGAGCTGATAGTTCATTCATCTTAAAAAACATTTCCGGTTTGTCGAGGCATTCCGAATTAATCACTGTCGTCCTAATCATGTCGCAAATCTCTGAACGCTGATCAGCGTCGGCAACGATAGGAAATGAAATTCCTTCAATATTTCGCGCCAATCTGATACGTGAACAGATAGCAATATCATCATGATTACCATCAGGTTCGAGCCAGCTGACATCTTTTGCTAAAAGTTTATTGATCGTCTCGTTGGTGTTCATTGTTTATCTTCCTTTGTAGAAGAATTTAGTTCCTCCTTTAAATCATTGATTTGGTCACGAATTTCTGCGGCTTTTTCATATTCTTCAGCTTGGATTGCCTGATCAAGCTGTTTTTGAAATTCTAACAACTCTTGCATACGACGCGGTCCGGCTCCAGCGGTGCTTTGTGCTGGATTTTTTCCAATATGAATCTTTCCACGATGCATGTTGGGTAACGCCTTGTCAAGAATGTTTTTGAAAACTTTGTAACAGTTCGAACATCCAAGGCGCCCAGTTTTACGGAGTTTTTCAGAATTCCATGTGCAAACCGGACAAATTAGCTCTTTTGTAGGAGCTTTGTCGTCTAATTTGCCGGATGTCGCGTCCGATTTGTTTAGCGCATCAGTGAGCCCTGGCAAACCAAAATTGGTGGAAATATCGTAAAGCAGTTGTGAAATATTGAATCCTCCAATGTTGCCGAGTCCAGCATCGGGTGACTTTTTAGACGCACACTCGGAACATAGATGGAGAGATTTCTTTTTACCTTTCGCGACTTCCTGAATATGGATGGTCGCTTCATTTTTATGACAATTATCGCATAACATTATTGAACCTCGTAGTTTCTAATAAATATAACGGAAGGATCCTGAAAATCCAGCTTCAAAGCGGTTAAATAAATTAACTTCACAATTTTGTTAGTTGTAAAAAAACGTAACGAGAAAAAGCTAGCTCGTACCCTCACTTTGGTGAAAGTTAGAGGTACTTTTACCCAGTCCCAAAAACTAACTGAGCGAGACGCCATGGTCAGCTGTTATTGTTTTGTATGATGAATATTTATCATCTAAGCAGGTTAGAAGGTTGTTTAATTGTATTCAGCGAATATTTTAAAAGAATTACAATCATCATAATTACGGGAAACAAATTTATGGATATTAGGGTCGTAAAATCAAAATTATCCGGCAATATTACAGTGCCGGGTTCAAAGTCTCATTCAATTCGTGCTGCGGTATGTGCAATGCTTGGCGATGGTATTTCCTTGGTACATTCTCCATTGAATTCAGAAGATACTCAAAGCTGCTTAAATGCGGCCACACATTACGGCGCTAAAGTAGTAATCTCTCCAGGGATGTGGACAATTACTGGAACCGGAGGGAAGTTGCGTAAACCTAAAAAAACGTTTGACTTGGGAAATTCCGGCACCAGTTTGAGGATTTTAACTGCAATCGCTGGAGCTATGGATTTTGAAAGCACTTTTGACGGTGATGCCTCTTTGCGTACGCGGGTTATGGAGCCTGTATTGAGTGCGCTGAGTGCGCTCGGAGCAAAGACTGGGTCTACCGGTGGAAAATGTCCGTTGACGGTTTGCGGGCCTCTGAACGGCGGTAGTACCATCATTGATGGCACCAGTTCGCAATTTCTTACCGCTTTATTATTTGCTGCGCCTTTGGCGTCTGGGGAAGTCCAAATCAAGGTTAATAAACTCAATGAGAAGCCATATGTAGAACTAACCCTTGATTGGTTGCGAAGGCTCAAAATAAAATTCACTGCGACAGAAGACTTGAGCAGTTTTGTGGTACAGGGTAATCAGATCTATCCGGCATTCCAATGGACGATTCCGGCAGATTTTTCAACAGCGGCATTTCCTTTAGCGGCGGCCGCAGTTACTGGAAGCAGTATTGGTATTCGCAATTTGAAATTCGATGACATCCAAGGCGATAAAGCTGTTTTTGAATACTTTAAAAAAATGGGAATGGCGATTGAGACCAAAGACAATTCAACTTTGGTTAGTATGGCTGGCTCATTAAAAGGGATTAATGTTGATCTCAATGCCACTCCTGATGCATTACCAGCAATGGCAGCAGCAGCGGCTTTTGCACAGGGGCAAACTAGGCTTTTGAACGTTCCGCAAGCGCGAATCAAAGAGACTGACCGCATCGCCTGTATGCGTTGTGAACTAAGCAAGATGGGTGCAAAAATTTCAGAACTGCCGGATGGGCTGGTGATTGAAGGTGCGCCATTGCACGGAGCAATCGTTAACGGGCATCATGACCACCGAATCGTGATGGCTTTGGTAGTGGCGGCGTTGGCGGCAGAAGGTGAAACTATCGTCACCGGTGCGGAAGCGGCGGCAGTGACTTACCCTGGTTTTATTGATGATTTTCGTAAAATCGGGGCTAAAATTGAAGTGATATAATGAAAGCACGGGTTCAATTAGAAGTCGATTTAACGGCAATTACCGATAATTATCAGAAAATCGCAGTTCATGTCGCACCTTGTGTGGTTTTGCCGGTAATCAAGTATGACGGCTACAATATGGGCGCGCTTAGGGTTGCTAAAACATTGAAAAAAGCTGGAGCTTCACGATTTTTTACTGCCACCGCTAATGAAGCACTCGAGCTATGTAAACACGGCTTTGAGGTACAGATTGCAGGAAATGTGGCGCCATTTGAAATTCCTGACTTAATTAATGCAGGAGTGATTTGTCCGATTAACAGTCTGGATGGAGCACATCTGCTCAATGCGGAAGCTGCTCGACAAAAAAAACGAGTCGAAGTTCATTTTCAAGTCGACACAGGAATGGGGCGCGATGGCATTCCTCTGGACAAAGCACAGCGGACCATTGACGAAGCACGAAAACTCCCGTGGCTGAATTGTTCTGGTATTTATTCGCATTTTCCGGGAGCATTGCCAGAGTTTTCTGCCTTTACAAAACGCCAAATTATCGAACTGAAAAAGATTAGTCAAAACTGGCAATGTATTCATTGGGGTGGAAGTGACGGTATGGCGAATTACAACACCACTACACAGGCTCCTTTTACCCATTGCCGGGTCGGATTGGCATTGTATGGCTTAGGATCCGCAGCTATGATTCTAGACTTAAAGCAGGTTTTCACTTTAAAGTCAACACTTGTTTTAATTCGCGAATTACCGGCCGGCTCAAATATTGGTTATAATTTTACACACACATTAAAACAGAGAACCCGAGTTGGAACGGTGGCGATCGGTTATGCGGACGGGCTACCGATAGCGCTATCAAATTGTGGCGAAGTAATCATTCACGGGCATCGTTGTCCAATCATTGGCAGAGTGTCGATGGATTATATTACGGTCGATTTGAATGGTGTTCCAGCAATAGCGGTCGGCGATGAAGTGGTTTGTCTGAATTCGGAGATTACCGCCACTGATTGGGCAGAATTAAAACAGACTCATTCGCACGAAATTCTTTGTTCGCTAGGAAATCGTATAAAACGTATCTACAAAATTTAAAATTCGGCTTTGTGACTGGCAAAACGTCTATAGTGTCGCTATCTTTTAGTTTCAATTTATCAAGGGAGTTTATTTATGTTTCCAAGAAGAAAACCCATTATAACCGCGATTGAAATAGGCAGCTCAAAAATCTGTGTACTGGTGGGAGAATCCCAGGAAACGGATGAAAACATCGTGGTGCTTGGTCGTGGTGAAGTTAGTAGTTCAGGGGCTGTGCTTAAAGGTGAAATTATCGACATGGATCGCGCGATAACTTTATTATCAAATGCACTTGATCAGGCAGATGAAGCGTCAGGGAAAAAAATTTCAGAAAGCATTTTTATTGGAGTCGGTATAACTAATAGCGGAATCGCTTCGTCACAAAATATAGGATCTACACTGACCAGTTCGCCGGATGCAGTGATCTCCGCTGATGATATTACTGCAGCTGGCAAAAATGCAAAACCAGTCCATTTGCCTTACGATCGGATCCAGCTGGACAGCTACTGCTCATACTTCTTATTGGATGAGGGGCGGCGGGTTAGTGATCCTAGTGGCCAAATTTCTCGTAAACTGGATGCTTACGTCCATGTTATTCACGGTGACGCCAATCGTGTAGCCAGCTTTACTAAGCTAATAAACGATTGCGGAATTGGCGATGAGAACAATGTTTACCCATTATTTTGCGGCACTGCCGCAGCCTATTGTATTCTGACTGATGAAGAGAAGAGTAATGGAGTGGTTTTTGTCGACATGGGTGCTGGAGTTACCGAATATGTGGTAGTTCACAACTCTGGCGTCATGGCAAGCGGAGTCGTGCCTGTGGGTTTTGAACATATTGCTAATGATTTGTCATTAGTCTTAAATTTGCACATCGACACCTGTCGCAAGATGATTGTTGATGGCACGATCACAACCATGATTACTCAAGGACGCGGTTTTATTGAGCAGAAGGATTTCAACGGCAGAGATGTCAAAATACCATTATTGTCGTTTGAAAAAATTATCGATGAAAGATTACGCGAAACCTTTGAAATCATCAAATCTAGAGTCGCCAAAGAGGTTCCGTTACGTAATCTTAGTGCAGGTGGGGTGCTGACCGGAGGTGGGGCATTGTTTCCACGTACTGCTGATGTTTTTCATAGCGTTTTCGAATGTCCGGTTCGTATCGGTAAGCCATTTGATGCGAGCGGAGCAATTACAAATCTAGAGTCACCGCGTTATAGTACTGTTTGGGGAATATTGAAATGTAGTAATTTTCACTTGAGAACTGGACGGGTGGAATCGGGAGGGATCACTGATGCTGCGGCAAACATGTTAGATCATGTTGCCGGTAATCTTTGGCATGGCATTCGCAATGTTTGGAATTCACTCAAAGTTTAACTGGAACTATTCATGAAACAAAATACTGAAAATCATTTAATCATCCCGGAAGTGACAAAAGATCCCAAATCTAACGCCAAAATAATGGTCGTTGGTCTTGGCAAGGCTGGAGTGATGTTTACGGAACAACTAGTTAGTCTTAAAGCTGCAAAATGGCTTAACGTTATCGCCGTGGATACTGATCTCGCCACTTTGACTGCATTTCCCGGATTACAAAAGTTCCAAGCAGATCCTCGGTGGCGTAATGGCGCAGGTTGCGGCGGCGACCTGACCAATGGTTCTCGTTCATTTTCCGCGGAACGAGAAGGAATCGGGCATTTAATTGATGGCGTTGATGGATTAATTGTTACCGGCGGTTTGGGCCGTGGCACCGCTACTGGTGGTGCTGGTGTCTTTGCTAGTGTTGCCAAACAAAAAAATATCCCAACATTTTTTGTCATGACCATGCCTTTTACCATGGAAGGGCACAATCGCCGCCAAACTGCTGACAAAGGAGTTGTTGAGATTCTGCCATCAGCCGATGCGTTGTTCTGCTTACCTATGGATCTGTTGTTTAGCTCGTTACCAGCGGAAACTCCGATAACTGAAGCCTATGCCGCGGCCAATCGTGAAATGGCTGGAGTAATCCTTGGACTGGCGGAAATCATGCGTAGTCAGAGCGTAATGCCGGCAGATCTTTCCGATTTCCGGACGGCGCTAAATCGGCGCAAAAGCTTTTGCAGTATCGGAGTTGGAACTGCCTCTAGTGATGATGGTGCTAATCGCTGTCATGTGGCGCTAGAAAAGATGTTAAAAGCTCCTCTGCTGGGTGGCGTGAATAGTTTTAAAGGTGCAGATGTTATTTTCTCGATGATTACCGGTGGGGCTGATTTGAATATCAGTGAAATGAAAAAAACTCTCGAAGCTGCGGCAGCACATTTTAATCCCAAAGCGCAGATTATTATTGGAGCTGCCGTTTCTGAAGAGTATGGCAACAATGTCCAAGTTACCGCTATTACTGTGAAATATGATAAATCCGAAACCTTACCACAAGTAGAATCGCGTCCGATAACTGCGACATCAACTAAAAAACGAAAATCGGCGGGGCAGGGGACCAAGGAGCAACCTTCGTTGCCACTCCAAGATATTTCTAAAGGAATATTCATCAATGCCGCGCCATCGATTATTAATGGTCAGGATTTGGATATTCCAACCTGCCAACGTAAAATGATCAGCATTGATGTGGGCATGGAACAAAAATGAGAATTTTGAAGAAATTGGAAACTATAAAGTATTTTACGAAAATGCCTAAAAAAATTCCTAAATAGGAGCTTTAAATTAGCGCGCGCATTATGCGCGCGTGAATTAAGAAAAGAAGTTAGCGATGAAATCAATTTTAAAAAATTTGAAACGTAAGCCATTTTGGACGCACACTGTTGTCGCAGTGGCCGCCATATTGATAGTTATTACGGTTGAAAAGTTGCCGACTGCTTTAGGGAATCGTCTTCTACCGTCTTTGGTTGCTTCTGCTGGAATTGAAGGGATTGAAGCCAAAGTCAATAAACTCTGGTTTAATGGAGCGGAACTTAATCGAGTGCGCCTGTTATTGAATGGTAAACGCACGATCTCGGTTGATACTATTCGCCTTCAATACAGTTTACCGTTTTGGCCGTTTCAACGCGTCACAAAAATTAAATCTGCCATAATCTCTGGCCTTCGAGTGAATGTGGTTGAAGAAAACGGCAAACTAATTATTCCGGGTTTACCGGAAAAATGGCTTGATGCAAAAGGAGAAAAAAAACAAACCAGCTCCGACGCTCCATTATTCACCATTCAAAAAATCATTTTGCGTGACAGTATGATTCGTTTTGATCGCGACGGTGAGGTTTTTGAAATTCCATTTATCGCATATTTGAATATGCCTCCGGAATCAGGTAAACCGTTTCAATTGCATGGCGAGGTTAATTTCCTAGGAGACAAACTGAAGGTGCGTTCGCAGTGGCAACGTGATAATGGGATGTTTGGTCTTGATCTTGAAGGGAGTTTCCGTTCTGCAAATTATATGCGACTATTTCCTCAGATGCAAGGAAAGCTTAGAGGCGTTGCCGCTTTTAACGGTCATTTTACCGGGCTTTATAAGAACGGCATGAAATATCCTAAAAACTTCGCTGGTACGCTGAATTTTACCCGTTTCGGATTCGCTACTGGAGGCGCACGCTTGGGAATAAAACCAGAAACTACGTTGACTTTAAAGGTTACCGATTCGGAATATGAGATCACTGGTTTACAATTAACCAGACCATTCAAAGCAGAGTTTGAGAAGATTACAGGACCTATAATCCTAAAAAACAATAATCTTACGGTGGTCAATAATATAATGACAAAAATCATCGCTACTGAAAATCCACAGTTAAATCTGCCAAACGATATTGTTGCCGATTATTCAGGAAACATCAGGTGGGAGATTGCGCAAAAAAATATTTTTGCCGTCGGCAGATGCTCTATTCCAGCATTGCAATACGGCCCACTCGAAGTTGCGGGAGTGTCTTTAGAGTTCGATGGCGTGTTGAAAAATGGCGTTCCAACCGTCAATGCCCAAGTCGCGATTCCAGCTCTTGCTATGCCTAAAATCAAGTTGAAAACTGGCTTGATCAAATTGAGCGCGAAATGGCCATTATCAAGAGACAAAACAAATTATCTTGGCGATTTGCAAGCCGACGGAGTTGCGTTGCGCGATTATAAAATTGATGCGCTTGATTGGCAAATCCTGCTTAATCACAACAATTTATCGTTTAAAGGCACAGCAAGACAAAATATTCTTCCTGAGACTAAATTTAATAATCAGATTGATATTACATTTGCTCCCGAACTTAAAGTCGCCGCTATCGCACGAGTTTCACATCCAGAAAATGCTTCAGCAATTAATTTGCGAAGTTTTGCGCCGAACATTCCAGCGCTCACTTTTTCCGGTGCACTCGAACTCGGTGGAACTTGGAGTTGGATTGGTGGCAAGCAAAACAGCGCCGCCGAAATCATGGTCCAAAATGGGAAAATAATCGGGAAAGATATCAATCTCAAGGCCGAAGGTATCGATATTAATACCAAGGCGTTTATTATTCCTGAAATAGAAACTCCACCATTGCAAAACATTGGTTGTCGCAAACTATCATTTGGGAAATTTGTGTTTGAAAATATTCATGCACGTTTTCAGGTTGAACACGGTAAGGAGTTTTTGCTTGAGGATTTTATTGCTGAGTGGTGCGGCGGGAAGGTTTTTACCCAGTCTTTGCGCTTTAATCCAAACGTCACAGAGACCCGCGCCGTCATCTATTGCGACGGCTTGAATTTGGCCGATATTCTTAACCAAACCGGAATTGCACAGGCGCAGGGAGGCGGCAAACTACATGGCCGGCTCCCCTTGATTTTTGGAACAGATGGAGTTAACTTTGAATCAGGTTTTCTTTATTCTGTTCCAGGAGAAACAAAAAATATCCGTTTGTTCGGATTAAAAAAGAAACTTGATGGTATTCCTCCAGAAACGTCTCAATATGCTCAACTTGACCTAGCATCTGAGGCATTGAAGGATTTTGATTACGAATGGATAAAGCTTGATTTCAGTAGTGATGGTGATTACTTGACGGTTAATTCGCAATTTAACGGGCGTCCGAACCAGCCTTTGCCATTTACTTTTGACCAAGGGCAGGGTGGGTTTGTCCGTTCTAAAGAACAAACCGCCAAATTCCAGGGCATTAAACTGGATCTGAATTCCAGTTTTCCACTCAATAGGTTGATAAATTTAAATAAAAAAATGAAACAATATTTTCAAAGGAGAACCAAATGAGAAATTATATTGTAGTATTGTTCGCTATTCCTGTTTTGCTTCTAAGCATCACAGGGTGCAAGTTAAGAACGGAAAACACGGTAAAAGTAGAACCAATCGAAATTAAACCAATTCACATCACAATCAACGTCAAAGTTGAAAAAGAACTTGATGACTTTTTCAGTGATATTGACGAACCACAAAAATAGGAGAGAAAAATATGTTTAACAAAATCAGTATTCCAGTAAAAATCTTTGCAGTGTGTTTGTTGCTTGGCGCAACTTTTCCAGTTGCCGCGAAATCCGCCAGTGAGATCAAAACCGCGATGAAACAGCGCTTGTCTAAGGTTGACGAATTTAAAAAGAGTGGCGTGCTCGGAGAAAACAACCTCGGTTATCTAACCGTAAGAGTTGATAATGCCGAAGCTAAAAAATTGGCCTCCGACGAAAATGCTGACCGAAAAGCAGTTTACGAAGCGATTGCCAAGAAAACCAAAGCAGACGCCACTCAAGTAGGGAAACAACGCGCCATCAAGTTAATCGAACTCGGAAAGTCCGGCGAGTGGTTCGAAAACGCCCAAGGCGAATGGGTGCAAAAAAAATAGGGGAAGAATTAAGGAGCTAGAATTTAGGAAGGGAGAAAATCTGACCACAAAGAAAAAACACAGACATTCCTGTCTGTGTTTTTTTGTTGTAACTGCTCGTTTTAATTCACGCGCGCATAATGCGCTCGCGAATTAAAAAACAATTTATCTCATTTACCAACCTCCCATTAGTGTCAATTATTGAAATTAGTGGACAGCAAACTCGCGCTTCTAATTTCCTCATTCCCTCTGTGCCTTTTTTCAACCATGCCGCATGGCGTGGCGTGTCAAACTATCCCACCCCGTTTCCCGTTCCTACTTTAGCATTCAGTATTTCCCGCCCTCTCTCATTTCTAATTTCCCCCACAAACAGCCGCTCAAAATCATGACTATATTGGATGTAGGGTTCATATTTACGACGAGTAAATAATTCAGCACCGTCATCATAAGCATTGTTACCATGAAAAATAATTTTCAAAATATTGAGTTGAAAAATAATATTTCAGTTTTTTTTGTTTTTAACTCTTGACAAACAAGAAAAAGACATTATAATTATTGGTATACCAAAAATAACGTAATGGGATTGAGTAGGAAATAGTATTTATGATTATGACTAAACAAGATTCGGTATACCAACAAATAAAGGAATATATTCTTGTTGGCAAAATAAAGAATAGCACGAGAGTTACCGAAAGAGCACTGGCAAAAAAATTCAATGTTACTCGCGTTCCAATCCGAGAAAGTTTACTTAAGTTGGAGCATGATGGACTAATCAGGAAAATTCCTTCAGTTGGCTACATTGCAGAGAATTATTCTTCTGAAGAACTAGAAGAAGCAATGCTCCTTCGATTCATACTTGAATGTCAAGCGGCAAGCAAAGCAGCTGAAAACGCGACCGAAGAAGATATTGTTACCTTAGAAGCAGTTAACAAAGCACTGCGAGATGCTGGAGTTGCACATAATTTAGAAATAGCAGTAGAGCTTGACCGTGAATTTCATTTAGAAATAATCAAGGCTTCTCATAGTAAATTATTGAATAAATTATATTCAATAATTTCAATTCCAGTTTTTCGAGATCTTACCGTTACTAGTCAATCAAGTGTAGCCATAACCTTTAAACAACATAGTAGGATTATTGAAGCTATCAAAAATAAAAATACAGAAGAAGCTTTTACTTTAATTTTAAAACATGTACCGGGAAGAGAGAATTTTAAAAATACATTTTATAGCGACATCGCACGTAATGCTTTATTGGATAACCAAAGGGAGGTACGATAACTAAGAAACGATTTGAACATGTAGGTCTGGGAAATAAAATTCTCAGAAAAGTCGAATTTTGAACCCGAAATTAGTATTGAAAATGAAACAAAGAATGGAGATTAATAAAGATGAGAAAGGCAAGTCGGAAAAGTTGTAAGTCGTTGGGGTTTACGCTGATAGAACTTTTGGTGGTGATTGCCATCATAGCAATACTTGCTGCGATGTTATTGCCAGCATTAAATAAAGCGCGGGATACAGCTAAAGCAAAAAGTTGCATGTCCAATTTAAAGCAGTCAATGTTAGCGATGTTGCAGTATTCGAATGATTATGACGAGTTCATCTTTCTTTATAGCGGAGCTGGGGCTGCTGCACAACCGCCTGTTCCTTTCCGCTATTACTGGCCGGGACGGTTATATTATTTGAAGTATCTCCCGGAAGGTTCAGGAGTCATTAGTTGCCCTAAGATTAGTGGTAAAGGAGAACTTTGGACAATATCAGCAAGTGATAAGCGTTATTACTGGGGTTATGGTGCGTTAGTTAACAACTTCACAATCGCCAGCTTTGGTAAAGTTATAACTAGTAATACCGACGATGTGCGTGCAATTATCAGCAAAAGAGTAAGAAACACCTCAACTTTTCCTATTTTAGTGGATAGCTCTGATGGTAGTAAAGAAAACGTCGTCATTAGTACGAGCGGAGGCGCCAACCAGCCTGATGCCCGACATGACAGACGAATCAATACCGCCTTTGTAGATGGCCATGTTTCTCCAAAGTCGATTTATGAAATGGATTTGTGTACTGGTCCGTCATCAATGTTCACATTTACCCAATATTATATGAATGGCACATTAATAGCCCGTTAAAAATTGAAAAGGATATAAATACAAATGAAAATTATCATGACTTTAATCGTATCGCTGTTACTATCGTGTCCTACTATTTCGTTTCTGAGGGCAGAGATAAAGACTATTATTGATTATAACTTTAATGAGCCGACTAAGGAAGGTTTAGTTATAAGTCATTCATTCGGGGTCAGGGGCGCGCACAAAAAATTAGATCCGGATTTGTTGGAAGATACACCAGGGAAAGCTGGGAACCGTGCCTTACGCTTGACAAGACGTAGTGGGTTAGAATATGTACATGTTCAGCATAACACTTCGATTCCTGAAAACTGTGATTATGAAATTTCTTTACGTTGTGAGCGTGGAGAAAAAGGGGATTTCGGGATTGGTTTTCATGATGCGAATGGACAGGAAATCGGAGCCCTCTATTTTAAAGAAAATCGTTTGCTTGCATATAATGAAAAAAAGAAGTGGACGTTTAGTGGCATTCGACTGCCAGAAAACAAATATTTCACTTTAAAAGTCGAGTTTTATGCTAGCAAAAGGGAGTATAAAATCAAAGTTATAGACCATAATGAACAAAGCAAAGTAAGTATCCCTATGCCTTTCTTGAGTCAAGATACTTTTCAAAGAATCAGCTTCAATACTTGCCTGCCAAAAGGTTCAAGCGTACTTTTAGACGATTTAAAAGTAACCTATAATTCAGAAAGAATAGTGGAGAATCGAGTTGATGCTTTAGGAGGCGCAGAAATATTCATTCGAAATAACGATGGCAGTTTGAGATCGTTACCAACGCTCAATGATGGGATTATTAAAGAAAATGCAATTTCCGACAATACCCCTCTAGAGTTAAATATTAATTTGGAAAAGCCTACAGAGGTTAGTACAATACGTTTGTATGATGGAGACCCACGCACCGGCAAGTTTCCAAGTGGTTCCTGCCGTGTATTAAGTTATGATATTGAAGGACTAAATACAGCCGGTCAATGGCGTGAATTAGTGAGTCGTAAAACATCTGAAAAAGCGCTTGAGGACGGCACGTCGGAATCGATGTATCAGCAGGATGATTTTGAACCGATTAGCCTTTCAAAGCTAAAAATAACAATTCATGACTCTTCTGATACTCTAGAAAGATCATCTGGCAAAATAGCAAAAAAAAAAGTGGTTGTTTTGCGCGAAATAGGCCTTTGGGGCAAAAAGTTGTTAACCCAGAATCAACCTAATAAACTATTCAGAGAAAATATTTATGGCGAATTCCGTTTGCCGGTTTACCAGAGTCAAGACGTTGCCGGGCTACATTTATATAACGACAGAGAAGATAAAGAAAATCATCAAGTAAAAATAGAATTACGTGGAAGATATTTTAATAAATTAGTTCAAGAAACGCGCATTGTAGATTTAAAGCATGGCGAAAATATAATTGAATTTCAACTTGGAAAACTTCCTGATGGTGAATATGCGGTATCAGTTATAGATCAAAGCGATTTGCAAAAAAAGGGATATAAATTTCGAAGATTACTCCGTTTGCAACGGCTCGTCTACGACAAAGAACATAATATAACCTTAGCGAATATGACCGGTAAAAAAATGTTTTTCCCTGACGCGCATTATCTCAATAAATATTCAGATATCACCTTTCATGGAGCCCAAGCAAAACTTGAGCAGGTTGTAAAACCGGATTCAGTTCAAGAAGGATTCATCCGCCATGGATATCAGGTTTTTCTAGATAAGTCAGGAAAAATGTACTTACCGTTTTATGCAGTAGACAGGTTCTGGGATAATAAGTCAAGGACAAAGTTTATTGCAATACAATCCGATGAGGATAAAGAGCAATGGATAGTATCAAAAATGGACCCATCATATATTTCCCGAAAAGTAAAACAGGAGTCCCCTATAAGCTCTTTGCCTCCTGAAGCGGCAAAGCCGGATTGGGATATTAAATATAAAAACGGTGGAGCTCCTGTATTTCGCTTTTACGACCCGCAAAGGGATGGCAAGGTTAATTTGAACCAAGTTTTTATTGAGGCTACCAGAAGAGCTCGAGGAAAGCATTTGGATTGGGGAATTATTAACCCTCCATCAGCTTCCACTTGGCCGGTTTGGTATAAAGCGCCGGGCGAAGCAATAGTATTAACTAAAACTCCATTGTTGCAAGACAAAATGTCACCTGGAGAATTTGAAGCAATTACGGACTCTAACGACAATTATGTTGGACAATGGCTATCAGATGACGGTAAAACTTTATCTTATGCCCGTGGGCGACTATTGAAACGTTATCCGCCTTTTACCGCGCCATACGATAATCTTTCTAGTTGTTCAAGGATTATAAGTATTATTAGCACAGAAGATGGCATTAACTGGAAATATTCATATATGGTGCCGCCAGATAAAAATGACCCTCCAGTGGCCCAGCATTACGGAGCACAGGTCTTTCGAGTTCCTTATGGAGATGGACTGATGCAATCATTCGTATATCGTTATTGGGCACGAAGCCAACAAATCTCTATTGAACTGGCTTATAGTTGGGATGGCGCTAACTGGCATCGATTTCCAGGGCAGCCGGCTTTTGCCGAAAATGGGGAACCGGGTAGTTGGACTAGTGGGTCGTTAATGATCTCATCAAGTGCTGTCGCTCATGACGGAATGGTCTACCAGATGCTTAGCTGGGTCTGTGATGGTTTTCATTTTTATGGAGATTTCTATTATAACCGTTCAAATATTAAGGAAGTCACGGGGAAAATGTTGAAAAAATATTTTTCCGGGCGAGACCTCGAAAGCTGGCCATTCTTTAAGCATTTCGGAGGCTATGACGGAATAGCTACAGATATTCAAAAAGCCGGAGTAAGCGTGGGAATAGCCTCTTATCGATTGGACGGTTTGTTTTTTATGTCCGCCGAGGAAAATAAAACAGGAAGTTTTGTAAGCAGACTAATTACGGCATCTAATGGTATGTCTGCAAATGTTTCAATCGGCAAAGAAGGATTTTTTGCTATTGATTTGCTTGATAAGGATGACAAAATGATTCCCGGATATACAACGCAGTTATCTTCCTCGGATAATATCAACATATCAATCTTTAAGAATTTGCCTAAATCCCCTTTCAAAGTAAGGGCAAAACTTAAAAACACAAAACTTTATTCATTAAGTTTTTAATTTATTGAATAAATCTCATCAATTTATGACATTAGGGATATAATATGTTTTTTTTAGATTACACAATAATGGTAGTTTATATGCTCGTGGTGCTTGGGATAGGTTTTTATTTTTCGAGAAACGAGAAAAGCTCTGAGGATTATCTTCTTGGTGGACGTAGTATGCCTTATGTGGCGATTGGTATATCATGCATGATGTCGCTTTTGAGCTCTGTTTCAATTGTGGTTACGCCAGGCGAAATATTTAATAATGGCCTTACGCTGTTTTCGTTAAGTAGCACATTGGGGCTCTTTTTAGCAATTCCATGTTTTTTATTATTTATACGTTTTTACTTTAAGCTTGGCAGTTTTACTCCTTATGAATACTTGGAATATCGTTATAGTCCAGCCATCCGCACTCTTATTGCTGTATCAGCATTATACACAAGAATCATATATCTCGGGGTGGTACTTTATACTAGCAGTAAGATATTTGAAGGAGCCTATGGCTGGCCCGCATGGCGAACTATTGTTTTAGTTGGAGTGATTGGAGCATTGTATACCGTGATGGGAGGGATGAAGGCGGTAGTATGGTCTGATGTTCTGCAATTTATTGTATTGATAGGAGGATTCATCGTCGTTGTAATAATATTATGCGTAAAAATAGAAGGTGGGGCTTGGGGGGCGGTTTCCTACGCATTCGCTAATGGACGTGGATTGCCTCAATACGCAACTGCTGAATTTTACAAAATTAGCCCATATATACGTCTCTCATTCTGGCTCTTACTGCTCAATGCTGTGCTTGGGCCCTTAACAAGTGCGTGTAGTGACCAGATTACTATTCAGCGTCTTTTAAGTACAAAAGATTGGAAGGAAGGTTTTAAATCCCAAATTGTCGCGACCTTTACGGCTTTCCCCTTTGTCTTGATATTAATGTTTGTCGGATTGGCTTTATTTACTTTTTACAGTCAGAATCCTGATCCTTCTCTTAAAGATGCAGATGGTGTTTTTTTTCGTTTTATCGCAACGAATCTGCCTTCTCCGCTCCCCGGAATATTTATGGCAGCGATGCTGGCTGCAATCATGAGTACACTTGACTCCGGCATGAATTCAATGGCGACAATATGGCTGAAAGAAGTTCATCAGAAATATATCAATAAAAAGATAGACAACGCTCGACAAGTCAAAATTTCCCGCTGGGCAACACTAATTGTTGGCTGTATAGCCATTCTGTTAGGAATCTTAATGGATACGTCAGGAAAGTGGCTGGCTCAGTCAGCCGCTGAAATTGGAGTTTTGTTTGCTCTTTTTAGCGCTATAATACTGCCGGCGTTTCTTTTCGCTGTATTGTCTTCAAGGGCTAATTCTATCTTAATATGGCTTTTAATGGCTTATTCTGTTGGTGATGCTATTGCGGTAAAAATCTGGTACGCTCTATCTCGTTCAGCGCTACAGGCTTGGAGTAACGGAGATGCTTTAGGCTGGGCCGGGCCAATCTCTTTCTTACTTCCTCTTATTCCGTTGTTGGTTGGCTTGTTGTTTGTTATGATTTGGTGGCTAAATAAAAATTCTAACCGGAAAATAAAATTAACTTTGCTACTTGCGGCAGCATTCCCTTTTGGACTTACTCAAGGGATGTTGGTATGGTTTTTTTTCAGTTCTTCGATTGGTGACACACCAATGGCACTTAGTTTTATGTTTCATCTGCCGCTAACGCTTATTGCTGGATTTATAGCCTTACAATGCTGTCCGAAGCAACCTCTTGAAAAATATCAGGGACTAACCATTGGAACAATAAATGAACCTATATTAAAGAAATTGGACTAGCACGCGCAGGTTGTAATTCATAAGATTAACGTTAACTCGAATAATATTTATCCTTCGGTTATCTGAAGGATTTTTAAACAATACAAAACAGATTTTGTGAGGGAAAATAAAATCATGCTAAATAAAAAACAATTGAACTGGACTACTGAAGGTTTTGAGCGATTTAGAGAAGGGGTTTTCGGTAACGGCGGGCAAAACATCTATGTATCAAAGCAAGGTGTGTTGCAACGGATCCATCAGACAGACGTTACCGGCAATGGTCATGTTGATCTGGTGTTCTGTAATTCACAGAACCATGAAGAAAAAGTGCCACTAGATGTTTATCCTTTGCCACTGAATAATTCTGAGAGAAACCGTCAACTTTTTATTGGAGGTTCGAAGTCAGGATGCGTAACTGATTTAACTGGCAACGGATTTGAAGATTTAATTGTCAGCTGCGGTTGGGACGGAATGACGTTAGTTACTAATTCCGCCGTGTTTTATGGCTCCGATGAAGGGTTGAATAATAAATATGTAAACTTCCTGCCCACGGGAAGCGCTATATGTGTGACCGCTGGAGATTTCAATGGTAACGGGAAAAAAGATATAGTTTTTATTTCTAAAAGCGATATGAAAATATTTTATCAAGGAAATGATGGTTTTGAACCTGAAAAAGTTGTTGTGTATGAGTTTAAAAATGCTGTACATCTTACAACAATAAAATCTGTTAGCGGGTCAGACTTTGATACCTTGTTAATTCGTAAAAAAGATGGTTCATATTCAATTATTCCAGGAACAAGCCAAGGACTGGATATCACAAGAGAAAAACAGCTTCTTGAAGCGGATATTGATTATGCTTTAGAGAATACTGGGCAAGAAGGTTATACTCAAACTGTTGATGAACCCGATCCTCTCGCCCAAATCATAGAACTTAACGGGCAACTGTATCTTTGCGCTTTCAGACAAAAACGAACCTTTTTATATCCGTACAAAAATGAAAAATTAGGAGAACCAATAGAATTCAAGTGTGAAAATGCTTTTTCCGTAGCTGTCGGAGATATTAATGCCAATAATGGAATTGATTTAATTTTTGCTTGCCGCGACAAAAGCACTGAGTTTGAATGTTCATGGATATACCTTTCAAATAAAGAAGGCAGTTGGAATGAACATGACCGAATCGCCATAAAAACTTATCATGCTTGTGACGTCTTGGTAGATGATTTTACCGGCAACGGTAAATTAGATATTGTTATTTGCCAAAGTCATACCCATGAGTCATATACATCCGAAATTCTAATTTTTTCTATAGAAGAAAATACTGATCTCAGAAATCTGAAAGCTTTACGCCTGCCGTCACATGATGCATATCGTATCTTCAAGGTCAATAATGAACTTATTATCAATAATTGCCGTAGCGGTAGTCTGCTTGGAGACGGCGATGCCTATGTCTATATCGGAGATGCTGATGGCTTTAAAGCTGATAGAAAAATAAATCTTCCAGCATGGGGGTGCACAGACATGGTTTGCTGTGATTTAAATGACGATGGCTTGCCTGATTTGGTGTTGGCAAATGCTGCGGAATTGTCCCCATGGCTTGATCCTGGATCATTCATATATTACAATACTGCCAATGGATTTGCTGAAACGCCGAATATCAAATTATCAACTAAGCGGGCTCATGGTGTAGTATGTGGAGACTTAAACCACAATGGTTATCTCGATTTAGTTTTCTGTGGTTTTGACAATAATAAATTAAAAGTTTTTTATGGTTCAGAAAAAGGTTATACCAACGAAAACAGCGTTGAAATAGTCATGGAGGAAAATGGCAAAATATACAAAGAACCACGATTCTTGGCTTTAGCGGATTTGAACGGTAATGGGTGGCTTGACCTAGTTGTAACCATGATTAACAGATACGAAAGTTTCGTTTTGTGGGGTGGCCCAGAAGGTTTCAGCTTTGACAAGAAAAAAGTTTTCCACGTGAGAAACAGTTGCAACGTCAAAGTGGCGGACTTGAACGGTAACGGTTATCCCGACTTGATTTTTGGCGGGCATACTCAGTCATTGTCTGGGCCACATGATGCCTTTGTTTATATTTATTGGGGTGGGCCGGAAGGGTTTAGTGAGGAACGTCGTACATTGCTCCCTTCAGACGCGGTAAATTCACTTGCTGTAGCGGATTTTAATAATGATGGGCGACTCGACTTGTTTGTCGGATCATATCAGAATGGACGCCTACGCGACATAGACTCACATATTTATTGGAATCAGGGTTGTGATGGGTTTCTTCCTCATAAAAGGTTACCTTTGCGGACTCATGCGGTTTCTGGCAATCTAGCAGCAGATTTTACTGGTAATGGTTGGATTGATTTAGCTATTGGAAATCACAAGGTCGAAGGAAATCATATATCTTATTCAACAGTATGGTATAACGGGCCGGATGGGTTTGACGAAAAAAAGACTATTGATCTTCCTTCTGAAGGTATTCACGGCATGGGTAATGTCGATTTAGGTAATATCCTTGACCGAAGCGACGAGGAATTTTATGTTTCCAAGGCTCATGAATTGCCCAAAGGAGCTAAAATTGTAAACATTGACTGGAATGCGGAATTGCCGTTAAAAACCTGGATAAAAGCTCAACTGAGAACGGCACCAACTTTTGAAGGGTTAGAAGATGCGAATTGGCAGGAAATAGATGCGCTTGAACAAAATGGATTATGGATGCAATATAAACTAATATTAGGCGCTAAAAATTGTTGCGCCTCGCCTAGGATTAAAAAGGTTACAGTAAATTACATCGAAAGTTCCATTGAACCCCAGCTTAAACCAGCAAAAGTAATTACCAATCCTGGCAAAAAATATCAAACTTGCAATCGAGAATTTCAAGGAATTCCAGGAATTGAAATAACCCCCAAAGGCAGGATGTGGGCTTCTTGGTATGCTGGCGGTGAAAACGAGGGGCCAGAAAATTTTGTATTGCTGGTAACCAGCTCGGATAGTGGTAAAAACTGGAGTGAACCAGTAATGGTGATAGATCCGCCAGGAAATGTGAGAGCCTTTGATCCAAATGTTTGGATCGATTCACTTGGGAAACTTTGGTTTTTCTGGTCTCAATCCTATTCTAAGAAAAATGGGCACATTTTTGACGGACAATCAGGAGTATGGGGAATATATACAGAAAATCCTGAAACTACTTCTCCAGTTTGGTCTGAGCCTGTAAGATTTGCCGAGGGTATAATGTTGAATAAACCGACAGTATTATCCAATGGCGAATGGATATTTCCAACGGCATTATGGAAAGATGGTCTTGGTGAAGGAAAACTTTCTGAGGGATTGGGTCCCTTGAGTGGCGCCAATCTCTCAGTTTCGGATGATCAAGGCAAAACATTTCAATATCGTGGTGGCGCAGACATTCCAAATCGCTGGTTTGACGAACATATGTTTATCGAAAAACAGAATGGACTTATTTGGAGCTTAATAAGAACATCATATGGTATCGGGGAAAGCTATTCCAGTGATGGTGGTAAAACTTGGAGCTCAGGAAAAGATACAGGCTGGGGCGGACCTAATTCACGCTTTTTTATTCGACGCTTACAATCTGGTCGACTTCTATTGGTCAATCATGCGTTAAATCCTAAAACCAAAAAGTATTCGAGAAATAATTTAACTGCTTATTTGTCCGACGATGACGGAGAAAGTTGGCATGGAGCTTTGATGCTTGATGAGCGAGATAACGTTTCTTATCCTGATGGAGTTCAAGATGAAAATGGGGACATCTGGATTATTTATGATCATGAACGCCATCGTCATGGCGATATCTTGTTTGCAAGGTTCAGAGAAGAGGATATCGTTGCAGGTAAATGCATTAGTACTACTGCGTCTTTAAAAAACCTCATAAATAGCACTGGCGGAATTAGAAATGAAGTAAATCGAAATCAAACTAATGTGATGTAAATAAAAATAAAGGATAATGGTATGACAAAAATTCTTGGATTTGGTGAAGTGATGTTGCGTTTATGCCCCTCTGGATTTAAACGCTTTCGGCAAGTAGTTCCTGGAAGTATGGATGCTACTTTTGGCGGTGGGGAGGCTAATGTATGCGCTTCGCTGGCAATGTTTGGCGACGAAGCAAGCTATTTAACCGCTTTGCCTAGCAACGCAATAACGGAAAGTTTTTTTGCTCAGATGCGAGGTTTGGGCGTGGACGTGTCCAAGGTTTTGATTAAAGAAAATTCCCGCATGGGTATTTATTTTGTCGAGGCCGGAGCAAATCAGCGTGCATCCAATGTGATTTATGATCGCGATTATTCCGCTATATCAATGACTGGCCCTGAAGAATATGACTTTCAAAAGGCCTTGGATGGCATTAAACATGTTCATATTACAGGAATCACCCCATCATTGAGTTCCAAAGCCTTTCTATCAACTTTGGAACTGATAAAACTCGCCAAAACCTCGGGGGTAAAAGTGTCCTGTGATTTGAACTACCGAAAGAAACTTTGGGATTGGCACGACTTGATGAAGAAGAACGAATTAGCCGAGTATTGCATGGCACAAATTATTCCGTTTGTTGACCTGATAATTGCCAATGAAGAAGACGCTTATGATGTTTTCGGCATTAAGGCTGAACATGCTGATCTTACTAAAGGACATATTAACGCTGCGGCTTATATTTCCGTAGCTGAACAGTTAATTGAACGCTTTCCAAATGTATCTCAAGTCGCAATCACTTTGCGAGAAAGTATTTCCGCGAGCCACAATAATTGGGGGGCGATGTTGTTTGATAAAGCTTCAAGAAAAGCGCACTTCGCACCGCTGGACGCTGACGGCGAATATTCTCCATATCAAATTCGCGATATTGTAGACCGTGTAGGTGGCGGTGATTCTTTCGGAGCTGGATTGATTCACGCGCTTTACAGTGATGATTGTGCTGCTCCCGAAAAAGCTATTCGGTTTGCGGTTGCGGCGAGTTGTTTAAAACATTCTATTAAAGGTGATTTTAATTATATTGATCGCAGTGAAGTGATTTCATTAATGGACGGCGATGCTTCAGGGAGAGTAAAAAGATGACCAAACAAGAAATGCTTATCAGCTTAAAGTTATGTCCGATAGTAGCAATTTTGCGTGGAATAACACCAAAAGAAGTTACTGATGTCTGCCAGGCTTTAGCTGACAGTGGGGTTAAATTTGCTGAAATAACCATGAATTCTCCGGATGCGGCCAAATCTATCAGGATTGCGACGGAGCATTTCGATTCGAATCAAATATGCATTGGAGCGGGGACTGTACTAACTCCAGAGCAAGTTGAAACCGTTTCTGATGCAGGCGGTCAATATATAATTTCCCCTAATTGTAATCCGGCAGTAATTCGCCGCGCAAAAGAGCTAGGATTATTGTCATGCCCCGGAGTTTTTACTCCATCTGAAGCTTTTACCGCTTTGGATGCAGGCGCTGATCTCCTTAAGCTATTCCCTGCTGGACGAATGGTGCCAGAATACATCAAAGACTTAAAAGCCGTTGTCCCCGCCGATTTTATAGCGACGGGAGCAGTAGGCGCAGACAATATCAAAGAGTATTTGAAGTTTGCCGCAGGTGTTGGTATCGGCTCCGCCATATACAAACCAGGAATGACTTCTGAAGATGTAGCAAAAACGATAAAGATCATGAAAAACAAATTAAATGCCACAGACATCCCATAACTCTTTTATTTTTTGACCCAAAAGAGGATTCATAGTATATTATTTTCTGTTAAAGCATAAGGACACTTCCTATGAATCCTCGAAAGAACAATATGGTGCTGGGGCAGATTAGCAAACTGATCCATCTATAACGGCTTTCTCGTGTTGGGACCTGGCGGATCAAATATTTTGTGTTTGATCACAATTTTCATCCTTCATTCCATTTAGTGGGACGGACGATTTTTTCTGGATAGATTGGCACTGTTTTGTTAATTTCTTTATAGAGGTTGTCTGGGAGAATACCCTTTTCTATGAGTTTTAGATTTTCTTGTAATTGAGACAGGTTGTCGACGCCGCTGAGGATGCTGGTAACGGACTGATTGCTTAAAACAAAGCGTACACAAAGTTCGGCCATACCAATGCCGCTGGATTTTGCTAACTGGTTCAACTTTCTGCGTACTGGGATAATCTCTTGTAAAAATGGTTTGATCCTGTCTTCCGGCATTAGCAATAATCCTTGCAAGTAAACACTGCGTGTAAATATCTTAATATTTCTGGCAGATGCCTTTAGTAGAAAATCATCAAAACGTTTGTCTAGAATATTATATGGCAATTGGATAAAACCGATATCCAAAGCTAGAGCCACTTGGCAATATGCGGTGCTGTCGAGGGATACCCCATAGCCATTGATTAAACCGCATAATTTCAGCTTGTTTAAAACATCCATATATTTTATGTCCGCCTCTTGATGGAATAGACAAATATCCAAGTGATCAACCTGCAAGCGACGTAATGATTTTTCTACTGAATTAATGATGAATTTTTCCGCTTCTGAAGAAGAAAGGTGCTGTGAACTGACTGGTGGCACTTTGCTGATTATTTGAAATTTTTCTTGCAGATTAAGCTCATTCAATGCGCGACCAATTACTTCCTCACTATTGCCATAAGCGGCGGCAGTGTCCAGCGTGTTGATACCGCCATCATACGCCGCTGAAATAATATCTTTAGCAGTTTCATATGATGGTTTGCCCGCGGTATTGGCAACCCCATAATTGAGACCGAACTGTGCGGTTCCCAGTTGCATTTTAGAGAAAATCATTTTGCAGTATAACCTCCGTCAACTGGGATATTGGTTCCGGTAATATATGCTGATGCATCAGAGCTAAGAAAAGTGATAATGCCTTTGAGATCAGTTGCATTAGCCATACGCCCCAGCTGAGTTCGAGCGCTATATTGTTGGACGAATTTCTCGGGTTGATCTGGAGTTTTAAAACCACCCGGAGACACACAGTTCACTCTGATATTATATGTACCTAGCACACTGGCAGCCCAGCGACTAAAATTAATCATGCCACCTTTTTCATAGAAATAGATCGGTGAAGGATTCGATTGCATATCTGTTCCTTCATAATTAGCCATTTCTATGCCAACCATGCCCATCATTGAACCGATATTAATAATTGAGCCGCTTCGTTGTTTTTTCATATCTTCCGCAAATAACTGAGTTATCTTGAATAAAGAGGAGGCATTGATATGCAAACTTTTATCAAATTCCTCCAAGGGTTGTTTCCAGCCGTCACAAGCATTGCGGGTAACGGCATTGTTAACCAGTACATCGATGCGCCCACTACGATTAATTATTTCATCATTGAGTTGTTGTATTGACTCTTCATTGGAAAGGTCTAGCTTTAACGCAGTTACATTATGTCCTGCCTTGCGTTCTTCATCAGCTACCTTTTTCAAAGCTTCAATACCGCGCGAGGCGATATAAGTTTCCGCTCCAGCTTCGGCCAATGCCGCAACGATTTGCCGCCCATAGAGACCAGCTCCGCCAGTTACCAGTGCGACTTTGCCTTTGAGCGAGAATGTTTCCAATACGTTCATTTTATCTATTTTCCTTCTGTAAGATGGGGAACGGGAAATTTTAACCACAGATAGACACAGATTACCACAGATTACCACAGATGGGAGGGGAAAGGGAGCTTTTGTCCACGAATTTCACGAATTAACACTAATAAATTTTTTCGTGGTTACCCTCCCTTTTTCCCTTAATCGATATTGCTCTTAAATTTGATATTCTTATCCCGAAGTTCTTGTGTCTTCGCTTGCGCTTTAGTTTTATCGGCATATATCCACCAGTCACAAGTTGGAATATCTGGTTTGTTGGGGGCCGTTACACAATAGTAGCCCGCCTTGTCAATCACAGGGATAATCCAGCCTGCGCAGTGATCACAATAGCGTTTGGAAGGTGTCGCATCGTTGTCCAGCACTTTGCTCAAACTGGGGCACTTATTCATCTTTAAAGTCAAGCAATCATCACTTAAGTTCAGGGTCATATCACAGTTTTCTTCAATGCGTATGTGTTCCCAGTAATCGTACATTCCTTGTAGTCCTTTCTCCTTGAAAAGCTCCAGACAATGTCTTTCCTGATGCCGACTGATTTCTAACCAGTATTTTTCGAGATGTCCTGGGCCTTGTGCTTCGAGGAATTTAAATACTTCATTATAGAATCTTACAAAATGATCACTGGGTAGCATGAGAACTTCCTCCATTTCCAAAAGCCAGACATTCGCGACTAACCCCATCAGCGAGTTGTTCGTAACTTAGCCCGTATGGAGTATCGTGACAAAGTGCTTCGTTGAGGAATTTATTTAGCAAATAAAAATTTTCATCGATTGCCATGCCTAAACTTTTCAGATGTTTTTCCATAGGACATTCGGTCACCACTAATTCAAACAATCCGTTGTCGTGTTTGGTCATGGTAAACTTGCCACCTTCACGCTGTAAAAAATACTCTTTAAAGCCAATCAACTCGCTGGTATCCCCAGCTTTTAAACGTTGATTTATTTCACGGTACACTGCCGTGCCGGTATGAAACAATATTTCTCGTAGTGCATCAACGCCATAATTTTTAACGATGTAATTTACAGACATTAAAGTCGCACCGTGGAAATCTTTATGAAGTTCACCAGTTTCTTGGTAACGCATACTTATAATCCCAATTATGGCCGTAGATAAGCCTTTTCCTGTGTCAATATCTCTTTTATGGTATTGATACATTCGTCGCTTATCTGGTAATTAATAATAGTTTTGCGAGTATTGAAAACACCCAATTCGACCATCATCTGTTTTTGTCCAGCCAACCAATAAGGGAGACCTTGACCGCCGAAGATTTTCGTCATTATTTCATTCATATGGTCTTGTAGTACCTGCGCGCCTTTGATGTCGCCAGTCTGTGCTTTTTTTAGAATATCGTTTGCCATACGACCGTTAAAACACGCTCCGCCGAATAAAAATCCGGTATATCCAGCTTGAGCGTAAGGTACACTATTGAATTCATCACCATTCAGCGCGAATAATTCATCTTTACGTTTTTTGATAGCCTGACAAATCATTTTCTTTGCGGCAAGGTCGCTGGAACTATCTTTTATTAACACCACTTTCGGATGTGCAATAATTTCCTCAATTGTGTCAGTATCAATCACTACCGATGAATGCTTGCCCCGATGATAAACTCCGATCGGTAGAGAGCTGTTTTCAATGACTTCAAAATACAAATTCTTTAAGTATTCTTGAGAGGCATTGATTTGGAAAAATGGTGGAGCAATTACCGCGATGTCAATGCCAGTATCCTCAATGCGTTTGATATTTTCAATCATCTGCATCGCTGAATTATCGGTTATTTGCATTGCCAACAACATACGTTCTTGATTGCTTTTTACGATTTCATTTGCCAATTGAATGCGCATTGCGTCACTCATCCAAGGACCTTCGCCACTGGTGCCACCAAGGAAAATACCTTTAATTCCCAGTCGTAAATGATGTTCGATCAAGCGCGGGATAGATTCAACATCTAATTGTAATTCGTCAGTAAATGGGGTAGGGGTTGCCGACCAGACGCCAGCAATGTTTTCACGATTTAAAGTTTTCATGTTTAAGCCAATTGTTTGATTTGTTTAACAAATAGAGAATACTATATTATATCGCTCGGCCGGAAAAAGTCAATATTAAAACTTAAAAAGGTTACTACTATGAATTTTGATCCAGATAAAACAGTAACTGCCAATGCGATAAGTGCGGTACAGAATTATATTCTTGAAAATAACTTGCAACCTGGAGATGGCTTGCCTACTGAGATTGAGTTTTGTGAACTTTTTTCCATCAGCCGTGGTGTCATTCGTGAGGCTTTGCAATATTTTCGCACTTTGAATATAATTGAGTCGCGACCGCGCAAAGGGATGACCATCAAGAATTTCCTCCCCAATAACCTTTTCGGTCCGTACGTGCCTTTTTGCCGACACAAGGAAGATCAAGCCGCTATTTGCGAAATGCGCATTGTTATTGAACTCGGAATGACGCATCTTTTGCTAAAAAAAATAACAGAAAAAGATATTTCAGAACTAAGCAAGACTGCCAAAGCCATGGGTAAGGCTGAGTTGCTTGAACTTTGTCAACTCGATCTCCAATTTCATCGTCAGTTGTTGAATATTGCTAACAACAAATTCCTAAGTTGTCTGGAGCCGTTTATAATCGATTATTTCGAGGAAATCAGCAATACTAATCAACAATATTACCAGAACCCAGATAACTACCGCGCTATCGAAAAGCGCAAACATCTGGCAATTATTGATGCGATAAAAAAGGCCGACGAACCACTAGTCAGAAAACTCCTCGGTAATCATTATTCCATATGATGAAGGGTGAGGGATGGAGGGAAGAATCTAGAAGATAGGAGTTAGAATAGGGAAAGGGAAGTCATCACGAATTAACACTAAAAAACACTAATGGAAAAGGGGGATTAATTTGCGCGAGGCGCTTTTTTTTATTCAGAGCCGCGATACATTACGAACCGCCGGATATAGCAGTTTGTAAACGGCATCGTCATTCGCTAATACTCCTCAGGAGTTTACGCAAGGAAATGATTAAGCGATTCAATGGCATTGGTGGTGTAAATCGCTTTGCTGACCTCCTTGGAATATTCGAAGAATGGGCTAATATTGACCCAGTTTGAACTCCATTGTCGGCTGCTCGTTGGGTATTTATAGTCTCGTTTTTCCGCGAAAAGCGTTAGTTTAATTCGGCCTGTTCAGTAATATTTGCGTTATAGGTTGTCTTAAATCAGCTACTACCTGCTTCTTTTCCTTTTAATGCACATATTTGAGACTGTTACGGGTCTGATGAACAAATGCACCTGAGTATCTGGGAAGACTGCATTGATCGCCTCGTGAAGCCTTTAAAGATGCAATCCATTGATTGAAAGTACGTTGTCTCTAAAAATTAATTTTCTATCGAGCAAGTCTAAAATATATTGCTGATATTTCTACGACTTTGAAATGTTTTATATGCGCGCTAATTGAAAAAAATGGCTATCAGCACACTAAATTTTTTTTGTATTTAATAAAATTTCAAAGTGTAACATGGTATGCAAGGGATCTTTGTTATAGATGATTTTTTTGCGAATTACGATGGAGTGAAAATCCTGAAATTAACATTCCATCAAAGGTCTTCGCAAAATTGCATTACAATTTATTATTCAACTCCGTGCTGTAACTTTAATTTGAACGAAGACGGCGTTTGATAATTTCTGCTGAACGGCGTAACTTCTCATCTTTCAGGCACAATCCAGGAATTTTCTTTACCGCATTCATCACAGTGGCATGATTTTTATGAAAAGCTTGACCGATTTCGGGGAACGAATGATTAGTAAGTTCACGGCATAAATACATCGCCAACATTCGTGGTTCTACCATATTTTTGGGGCGTTGTGAGCTGAGGATATCGTTACGGCTTAGCTCAAAATGATCGCTTACTGCTTTTTGTATCGCATCAATCGTTATATTTTTTGATGATTGTTCCTCTTCGAATAGAGGACGTAATAGATCCTCTGCGAGGCGTTCAGTGATTTGGCAATTGCTTACCGAGGCATATGCTACCAAGCGAGTTAAAGAACCGATCAATCTGCGCACGCTAGAAGATATTCGAGCAGCAACAAAGCGTAGAACCGCTTCATCAATCTTGATTAAATGTTTTTCTTGAACTAATTGTAGAATCGCCAATCGGGTCTCAAAACCTGGAGGAAAAATCTCAGTTGTCAATCCAGATTCAAAACGGGACACTAAACGCTCCTCTAAACCATGTATTTCTGCCGGTTGTTTATCCGAGGTCATAATGATCTGTTTATTGTAATTGTGTAGGGTGTTGAAGGTGTTAAAGAATTCTTCTTGGAGCTGGGTTTTGGTGCTGAGGAAATGAACGTCATCAACGAGAAAAACATCGACACCTCGGAATGAATCGCGGAATTCCCCCATCTTTTGATTCTTGATCGAGCCCACGTAACGGTTTAGGAACTCTTCACAGGTCACATATTTAACTACAGACTTAGGATTGTGACTTAAAACATGATGAGCTACCGCTTGGAGTAAATGGGTTTTTCCCAGACCGGTGCCACCGTAAATATACAGCGGATTGTAGAGACCGGGGCTTTCAGCCGCAGTGCGAGCGGCAGTGTATGAGTAGCGATTTTCCTCGCCGACTGCGAAATTATCAAAGGTGTGTTGAGCGTTACAACCACGTGGGATTAACGGTTTAATAACTGCTTCGACATGAGCCTCCGCGGCTCCAGTGTCTGGCTCGGCATTTTCAAACTCTTCAGGACGATGGCCTTCTTCAAAAACAAATGAATATGATACGCCATTAATATCTTTAAGGGCATTGCTAATGTCCGTGCCAAAATTATCGTTCAACCAGTCTCCAAAAAAACTATCGGATATTCCAAGATGAATGTTTTTATCTTCTAAGCGTAACGGAATGATGTTATGCGCGATCTGTTCATAAGTAACTGGGTTTAAAAAGCTGTTTAACTTTGAGCATGCCAATTCCCATAATTGACGTACTCCTGAGTCCCCATGATACATGGCTATTTTTCTCCATTCTTTCTTTCTATTTATTGACAATTAAAATATTTATTAACAATATTTTTACTTAATTGATGAAATACCCGAACTATCATAAGCTTACGTATTAATTAAGACAAAAATATTACTATAAATCGTATTTTTACAAGCCACTTTTGAACTTAAAATTGTTGTTTTTACAACTATTTCAAATACTCAAAAAAATTATCGATAACTGGGCAAAAAACTCTTATATCAGAGCTACTTGTGACTTATTTGCCAAGAAAAATTACAGGCTATCAACAAGTTATTAACAGGCATGTATTGCTCCAGCGCACGATAATTCTAAGTTACCTTCTAATGAGAAATATTCAACTTGAAAATCTATAAAAAAAAACTATTTATTGGAAGTTTATGTTTTTGAGCTGATAGTCAAACAGTTATAGTGAATAAGATTCTCTATTTATTTTGTCATATTTAAATATTAACGTAATTTATGCGATTACATTGCGTCTGGTACTTGAATGGTCAAAGTGTTCAAACCATCGCTCAAAACTTCACGCACGGCCAAACAGAGTCTTAAACGCACGCACTTTAGTGGTTCATTGTCGGCATTCAGCACAGGGCATTCACGATAAAAACGGTTAAAAGTTTTTGCTGTATTCAATAGGTATTCAACGAGCACTGAGCAATCCTTCTTTTCTGTAGCAGAACGGAGAATTTGGGGGTAAAGCCATAATTGTAGAGAAACAGCTCTCTCTTCTTTTGTCGTTGCCAAATTCCAGTTGGTATCGTTACTCATCGGGTCAAGTCCGCATTCTGCCGCTTTGCGCGCAATGGAGTTGATTCTAGCACAGGCATATTGAACATAAGGGCCAGTATCGCCTTCAAATTTTAATGACGCCTCTGGGTCGAACATCATGGTTGTTTTGGGATTGAATTTTAATAGCATGAATTTGAGTGCACCGATGCCGATGATTTCGGCACGCGAGTTCAATTCATCGATAGAAATAGTATCGCCAGCACGTTCTTTTATCGCATTCTTAGATAGTTCAACCATTTCTTCAAACAGTTCGTCAGCATCAACGACGGTGCCTTCGCGACTTTTCATTTTTCCAGTCGGTAAATTAACCATGCCGTATGAAAGGTGATGAAGGTTATCTGCCCATTGATAACCCATTTTTTTCAAAATAGCAAAGAGCATTTTGAAGTGAAGAATTTGTTCGTCGCCAACTACCCAAATTTGTGAATCTGGGTGGTAATCTTTAAATTTTTCAAGTGTTGTTCCGATATCCTGAGTAATATAAACACTCGTGCCATCTGAGCGCAATACCACTTTAGGGCCGAGCTTGTCAAGCTCAATAAAGATTGCACCGTCTTCGCGTTTCTTGAATATTCCTTTCGTTAAACCGCTAGCCACTAAATCTTTTCCTAACATATAAGTTTCACTTTCGAGGTAAGTTCGGTCAAATTTGATGCCAATGCGGCGATAGGTTTCATCAAATCCTTTAAATACCCAACTATTCATCATTTGCCAAAGCTCGCGAACATTGGGATTTCCGGCTTCCCAGTCTTGAAGCATTTTTTGGGTCGCACTTCCGAGTTCGGTCTCGAGAAATAATTCATCATCCGTTTTTTGTGCCAATTCTGGTCGTTCAAGCCTGAGGATATCTAACTCTTTTTTTAGTTCAGTATTAAACTTCACATAGTAGTTGCCAACCAAATGATCGCCTTTAATTCCTGTTGATTCAGGGGTTGCGTTATTGCCCCAGCGTTGATAAGCGATCATTGACTTGCAGATGTGAATTCCACGGTCGTTGACTAGATTTATTTCTATAACATCATGTCCGACTCGTCTCATTAGAGAAGCTAAGGCCATTCCTAGCGTATTATTGCGAACATGACCGAGATGTTGAGGCTTGTTGGTGTTAGGTGCGGAGTATTCGATTAAAATACGTTTTTGCATCTCTTTTTGGAGTGTGCCAGCCGCAAATAGCGACTGGATATTGGCGGCACCTTGACGATGAGCTGCTTCTGCTTTTAACGTGATATTGACGAATGCTTTAATCATCTCAGCTTTATTGATATCGCGATGAGAACTCAAGTATTCAGAAACGACGCTGGAAAGTTGTTCTGGAGCCATTTTGAAAAACCTAGCGAAGCGGAAACAGTTGATGGTGAGATCGCCATCCATATTTTCCGGACATAACTCTGGCGTAATAGTCCAATTTGAGGGTAATTCTGTTTGAGAATAAGTTACTTGCAAATATTTCACGAGATCGGTAATAAAATCAAAAATAACCATTAATATAAATTCCTGTAGAGGTTGTTGTAAAGTTTAAATATTAGTTCTAAGTACTGTAGTTTCACCGGACTGCAGAGGATTGATTCTGTAGTCTCCTGTACACGCGGGCACTAAACAGGTTTCGCCTGGTTTTAGCGCAGTAAAAAATCCTTCATTGCCGACTTCAACTGGCCCAGTAATCGCGCTGATTAAATGAAATGATTTGCTAAGGGCGGTAGTGTCTAACCACGAACCGGTTAGGCGTAAGTCGTCAACTTTGAAGAATGGGCAATGATTGATCACTGGAAATTTACGGTTGTGAGTAGCAGTATCCGTAACTCCGGTAATGCGTGGGGAAGTGCGATTCATAAAATCAATCGCCTTCAATGCTTGTTCTAAATGTAGTTCTCGGGAATTGCCATTGCGATCTTTCCGTCCCCAATCGCTTACACGATAAGTGGTGTCGCTATTTTGTTGGATTTCAAGCAACAAATTTCCTTCTCCAATGGCATGAATAGTACCAGAATAAATAAAATAAGCGTCACCTGGTTCGGATTTGAATACTTGGAGATGTTTCTCTATTTCAGACGAGCCAAGGCTGCTCATAAGTTGCTGACGAGTGCTTCGCGTATTCAGTCCAGCAATAATTTTCGCTCCTGGTTTTGAAGCGATAATATACCACATTTCGGTTTTAGGCTCAGCGCCTTCGCCGAGTTGCTGGCTGGCAGCTGCGTCGGGGTGGACCTGAAGCGATAAACGTTGGCCAGCGTCAATTAATTTTATCAGCAGAGGGAAGCGGCTGTTTTGGTTGAAATTCTTGCCAAGTAACAAACTACCGTATTCCTCAATCAATTCACGAATAGTTTTCCCTTGAAGTGCTCCATTTGCAACTACGCTTTGGGCATCGTCGCGGTCGACCAGCTCCCAGGATTCCCCGATTGGTTCTTCGGTTTCAGGTAATTCACGACCAAGAACGCTTGTTAATTGATCTCCTCCCCACATTACTGGTTTGTAGACCGGATTAAAACGTAATGGGTAAAGTTTTAAATTTGTAGTCATTACTTATCCGAGGTTATACAGTTTAATTTGCTTCATTCAATTGCAATTTAATATCTAAACTGGAAATTGCCAGCACAAAATAGATAAATAACTAAAAAAGCGATGGGCTTGGATATGTAATTCAAAGCAGCATGATTGATTTTAGCATTATTAGGCGTATGGTTCTTCATATTCAGCAAATTAAGGGGCTCTAAGATGATCTATTTTTTTTCCGACAATCATTATGGCGCCTATCCTGGTAGGCGTATTTACGAATCTATACCAGATGAGTTGCGGCAGTCAATTATTTTTACGGTAGATCATTGGGATATCCTTGAGAATGGAGAATGGGAAAAGGATTGTGAATTGCTTATTTTACACATGATCGGAGATACTTGTGGCCAACCTCATCCAGGAAGCGAAGCTGAAAAAGCGATAAAAAAATATTGTTCCAGAGGTGGTAATATTTTACTTTTGCATGGCTCGAGTGCGGCTTTTTGGCAGTGGCAATGGTGGAGGAATGTTGTGGGCGAGCGTTGGGTGCGTCCAAATGACCCAGACGGCGTTTGTGCTTCGTATCACCCTAGAGCGCCTTATTTGTTGAAAACTTGCAAAGCCCGCCACCCATTGGTTTCTAAACTCATAGAAATAGAGTTGCCAGAAGATGAAATATATGTAGCGTTGGAACATACTGCTCCTTCCCTTTCTTTGATGGAAACAACAATTAACGAAGGAACCTTTGTGCAATGCAGTGAAACGCTAACGCCGTGGGGCGGGATTATTTTAAACTTTATTCCCGGTCATGATCCTAGCGTAACGACTCACCCAAGTATTATCAAAAATATTTCGTTGTTCATCACGTACCTGAATAAATCCAATGATTTATCCAAAGATTGACGGTGCGGCCTACGAGGTAGATGATGAAAAAACCATTGAGGAATACTTATTATAGTGCGTTCGAAGGTAGGATTTTCGTTCATTAATTTGACAAACTGACTCTAATTTGATGTTTCGAGTGTATTTGTTTGGAGATGAAAAATCTCGGTCTTGACTATGGTTTTCCCAAACTTTTGCTCGGTAATCCGGTTATGGCTAAAATGATCCAGCAATTTATGTGGGCGCTATGCAAAGCGAAAGTCACAGTACAGCTTGTAACACTGCTATACTCACTATGTTGAATGAAGTGGCACATTGTTTATGGTTACTTTTTTCATTTTTGATTTCTGATTCAGCAGATTATTTTCAAATATTATGTTTATCATTGTGGTCTGAAAAATATATTTACTAATTCAGCTCGAAAAAGCTTGTAAATTTAAAAAAACAATGTACTTTCAAAATCGTTGTTCGTTTTGGGGCATTAGCTCAGTTGGCTAGAGCGCCACACTGGCAGTGTGGAAGTCAAGAGTTCAAGTCTCTTATGCTCCACCATTTTCATTCAATTGAATTATGGGAAACGAATAATCCCTTTTGGGGCATTAGCTCAGTTGGCTAGAGCGCCACACTGGCAGTGTGGAAGTCAAGAGTTCAAGTCTCTTATGCTCCACCATTCAACTTAATCAACCCGTCAAGTCAACCGATTTTGACGGGTTTTTATGTTCTAGCTAAAATAGTGGAATTAAATCAATGTTGCCCAGCGTGCTTCCTACAATATAAATTTTATCATATTTCACTATACTTTTGAGTTTTTTGATTTGTCAGCATCTTCATTAGAGACTGAACCTCAGTTTCTCGTAATAACATCTTCTAGAAAATTGCTCAATATTACAGTGAAATTTACGAGCAATTAATGGTGTAATTATAGTATTCAATTCACGCGCGCATTATGCGCGCGCTAATTCACTCACCAAGTTATCAATAATCGATGTATCGCTTTGTTGAGGATTATGTACTTACCGATTATTGATTTCGGTGGTGATCTGTAACTCGCCGCCGATGCCGTCGTTCAGGTTGGTTTTGACAAAACGTTTTGAAGCTTCATTCCAGCGGAATGGCACTTTGGTTGCCGGCCTGCCGCCCGCGTCTATTTTTACGGTATTACCGTTGGCAGTTATTTTTAGTTCACGATAAATAAAATCAGCCAACACTGCTTGGATAAATGGCAGTTGCCCGTTCACCAGCAATTCAGGAGAGGCACCGGCGTTGAATTTTTCCAATCCACCCAGCTGTAGCGTGCCGTTGCTTGAGTTCAAAATTGCATTCACTGGAACAAGGCGCCGATTACTCACACTAATTGGTAAACGGCCATTTAAACGCGATTGTCCGGCGGCCTTGGGAATACCCAAACGGCGCAATAAAGCACCAGTATCCAAGCCTTCCGCGAAAAATTCAAGGGTTACTGTGTCTGTTTCAGGATTGAACTGAATTGGCGTTGCTAAATTCAGCCGACCACCTAAACAACTGAACACTGCATGTTCAAGCATTATTTCGTTAGTTCCGACGAGTTGAAATATCGTGGTTCCATCATTAAGTTCAACGCCATCGATGACCACATTACCAAAAATCAGTTTTTGATGTGGCAGTGTATTTAGGGTAACAAGGTCACTGAATTCAATATTGCCACGTAACGCGTTGACCGCCCAATCTTTACCTGCCAGCGCAGCATCATCCAACATTACCGAGGATGAACATGAATATTTTTCGTGATTAGCGACAATCTGACCGGATAATGCGCCACGTCCTGAAAATTGTAGATCATTCCAAGCAGAATTAAGAAATCCTGCGGAGGTATCGCGTTTTATGATTAAAGATGGAATCTGATAGTCTAACTTCAATCCAGCGTTGTCAAGAATTCCCGAATAACTCAGCTCTGCATTATTCAGCATTGAAATCAGATGTTTACCATTAAATTTGAGAACGGAGTCCTTGAGCGTGGTGACGACATTTAGTGTGCCTTGTTCTTGATTATTTAATGAAAATCGCGCGACATGTAGCGAACCGTTACTATCCATCGGTTGGGTGAATGAAATATTGCGTAATGCCACAGCCCCTAGCGTTAAAGACGCATTGTTGAAGCGGAGTATGTTGTTATCAAATATGAGTTTAGGAATAACGGTCGCCATTATTTTTGAATTTAATTCGAGCTGGTCGATTTCCAGCATTGTTGGGCGCCAGGTTGTTGGATCGGCGCTGGGGGCAGTTTTACTTGATGCTGTTATATTTCCTGATTTGAGTGCAACACCATTCACGGTCGCGTTGCTTTCTTTAATATTTAGTGTGATTTTGCACTTGGAGTCGGATGGAGTTGTGTCCAGTTTGACGCCATCAAATTTTCCATTGAATTGGTTACCGAAATACCATAATTCAGCGGTCTGTAGAGAAACATTGTGCTCTTTGAAATAAAGTTTTCCGTCAGGAGTGAACAGTCTCGCATCATTCAAATTCATGCTTCCATCTTTAAAGTTAAGATAACCATCGAGAATACCGTCTTCCAACGAAACGGAGGTTTCAATATTGGAGACACCCAGTACTTTTGAAGTCGCTTTTGGCGCTTGTCCTTTAAATGTGGCGCTTTTAAGTTGTCCTTGCATCAATTTCATATTAGCATTAAACGAAGGTCGGCTAAATTCTAAAATGGTGTTTTTGAACGGTATAGCGATGTTTTGGGCTATAATATCAGCATTTATTTCCGTTTCGCTAGTGAATTTGACATCTAAATCTTTAACTGAAAAATCATTAAAAACTCCCTCACGCAATTTTAAAATCCCTGTGGACACGGCGTTGACGTCGCGCTTTAGCTCAAAAATAACATCTTTGAAATTAGCGCGGCAATTTTCAGAAAGTGCCAGAATGTTCTTCGCTGTGGAGTTTATGGTGAGTTGGTTGACTTTGTTGCCTAAGCCGTTCGCATGAAATGCTAATTTCGAGAGGATGAAATCAATTGTGAGATTATTGTATTTTAGCACATATTCGTGCTGTTCGGCATCAACGTCACTCCATGCATTCCAAACTCCATTGATTGTATTATAACTGCCATTAAACTCTGTTTTTATCATTCTTTCCGAAACAAACTTAAGACCAGAACGTTGCAGCCATTCTTGATGCTTTGGCGTGATTTTGGCGATTCCGGAAATATTAACTATTGGATTTTTTGTCTCAGGAAGTTTAATTTCTAGATGTTCTAATTCTAGCGGGATAGGGGCGGTTAATTGAAGATTTGAAGCTTCGACTAATAAACAGCCATCACTGGTATTTAAAATGATTTTTGCAGGGGAATCTTGAATGATTTTAAAACTACCGCAAGCGATTTCAGATTGATTGGTTGTTCCTGTTAGCGAAGATGAGACGATGGTTCGGTCAGCAGTATTGAAACTGATTTCGCCGCCCAATGTGATTTCGCCTTTAAGCACTAAATCAGCGACTGGCTTGATGATTTTGGTCTTAATCGCTAATTGGACAAGCTCCTTGAGTTCGACATTTCCCTCGGGAGCCAGCATCAAAGTGTTGGCTTTAAGGTTGCGATGAAACTTCAATTTAAATGGCCGTTTGTTATCAAGAGAATGCAATTCTCCAGAAAAATTATGATTGTTTTGTGAACTGAACGATAACGCGAAATTTGGCAAAACTATTTGGCGATTAAGTCCAGTCAGACTGCATTGAGAATTGATAATCTTGATGTTCGGTAGTTTACCAAACGAACTTAACTGCGCAATGATTGTTTCGGGTGGCTGCTGGTTAATGTTTAATTCGTTGCCATCCCAAGATAATTCGAAATCGATGCCGTCAGCCGTTATGCTATGAGGTACCGCAGAACCAGGCCAAAAGCCTAAAATTATTTGCTCTGCCTTTATTTGAGCAATCGAAACATCGCGCAACTCAACGCTGAATAACCTTGTTTTGGAGATCGTGCCGTTAAATCCTGCGGGTAAACGCGCTTGGTAATATTCAGGCATGACGAAATTAATCAACAAAAAATAAATCGCCAATAAAGAGGCAACAATAATCCCGAAGATTAAAGAAGTCTTGTAATGTTTTTTCATGAAATGAGGTTGACACCTTCAGACGCATATTCGACAGTTTTTACTGGATATCCGTCGTAGTAAAGTGTTTTATTGTGCATTTTAAATTTTCCATTAGCAAAATCGTCAGCGATACGCGGATAAATTTGTAAATCGCCTTCTAATTTAAGCCGTTGCTGATGAGCATCAGCCAATTCCGACAACACATCGCCCCAACCACTGGCCGGTTTCCGCGCTGGGCGCAACGCTACAATACTACGCAGCTCTTCTACTGAAATTCCATCGGTATTGACCGGAATCGGGAGCGAAACGCCAAGCACTGGGCCAGCGTCGATATCTTTTGCCGAATGATAAGGCATCGTGGCGATCACGCTGCTACGCAAATATGGCAAACCTGCCAACAGTGCGCGTTCAATCGGAATTGAGTGTAAACCTGTTAGGTGGCGCTGGCCGTTAAGTTCAAAGGTTAAATCACCTGGATGAACATTCAAGCATGGAAAATCAGAGCTGATATTACACAATGACACAAATCCAGCTAAAAGTCCAAACTCGATGCTAAACGGAGTTAGCCTTTGCCGTATTTCTGCAGTCCATAGATTGCGCACTTCGCGTCCTTGTTCAGTCGCTAATGAGGTTGATTTTAAGCCGTGATCAGCATAAAACTGGCGAATCGGTACTGTGATTAATGGAATGTTGAAGTGTTCAGCAATTGTCTTGGCGTTGCTTCGGTCAGGATAGTCGGTCACAATTGCTTCTGCCGTCCATGCACCTGAGCGCGTTTCCAACAACCTTTTTGCGTTATCGCCGCTACCACTCATGAAAATCGCTGCTCGTCGGCAAGTGCGATTGAAAAATAGTTCGAACTTCATAGTTATCTCCGAATTAAAATATTAATGCTTTAATTTTGTGCGATAACGCTGATTTACAAGCGGTAGAGTAATATTTGTGAAGAGTTGGAGTGCGCGAATGTTTTTAACCGTAGAGAACATAAAGGAGGCGCAAAGTGCACAAAAGGAAAACATTGTGAGCATTGTGAGAAACTTCGCACTCTTTATGGTGAGAATTAAAGTATGGAGTTAAATTAGATTTGAAATTATTTTGCTTTTTCGACCTGTAAATTTTATTTGTGTTTTATTATAAAAAAAATATTCGCAGACTGGCAAAAAGCGCTATCGTGAGTATCTTAATTGATCTGTTTTGAAACTAGAAGCTTCGAATTTAACCATGGAGAAACAACTGTGAAATCAATACTAAATTTTGTAATATTAAGCGCGTTATTTATTTTTAGCCTGAGTGTAATTGCTGATCCACCAGGGCAGGTGATCAGGATTCAAAAAGAACCCGGAAATATCACCCGCAATCCAGTCGTGATTTATGAAGGGGTGAAAGGCGGAGAAGGACCACTGTCGGAAACTGTATTGGGTTTTTTGCGTGCCTGTGGTTGGTTTGATATTAGGCCATCTGGCGCGGCCGATTACCATATCTCTGGCGAGGTTAAGGCTGGAAATCTTGAACTAAGAATTAAAAGCGCAGAGACTGGCGCTGGATTGGCGTTGCACACCATTTATGATGGCCAGGAAACTAATCGCGCGGTTTCTAAAAAAATCGTTGACGCCATTCTTAATCGATTATTCAAAGTGAGGATGTGTGCATCAAAAATTGCTTTCTGCGCCGATACTGCACCTGGCGTTCGTAATATCTTTACTTGTGATATTGACGGCGGCAATGTTGAAGCGATCACCAAGCACAATACGCTTGCAGTAGAACCCGGCTGGGCGCCTGATTCAAAATCAGTGATTTATTCACTTTATGGCCCTTCGTATATTGACGTTGTTCAGACCAATCTTCGTCCGCTCAAAACTCGTCGTCTAGTCTCTTATCCTGGGCTTAACTCATCGGCATCAATCTCCCCTAATGGTAAATATTTGGCCCTGATTATGAGTTTTGATCGTAAAGTTGACCTATATGTTAAAGAATTAGAGACTGAAAAGCGCATTCGTTTGACTAACAGTTATGCCGTCGAAGCTTCGCCATCATGGAATCCTGGTGGCGGTTCGTTGTGCTTTGTTTCCGATCTTGATGGCCGTCCTAAGCTTTACAAAATAGATGTCAATAGCAAACAAATAGTACCACTGCCAACCTTGGGGTCCGAAGCAGTCTCGCCTGATTGGAATGGGGAAGACGTTATTGCTTACTCGACACGCATGGGTAACTATACATTATCGATTTTAAACATGGGTAATACCAGCCCAGCACCTTCAGGTATATTGATCAAAGTCGGTGGCGACTGGGAAGCTCCGTCTTGGGCTCCTGATAACCGTCACTTGATTTGTAGTCGCAAACTAAATGGTCGTTCTGAGCTTTACCTCGTCGATTCATGGACTGGAAATTACCGCAAATTGATGAATTTTAAATACAACCAAAGCACACCGGCTTGGTCTAAAATATTTTGACCGGCTGGGTTGATATGAATTACCAGCAAGCTGTCGTTTATCTTGGACAACTGGAAAAATTTGGTATTAAACTGGGGTTAGAACAGACTGCTGAACTGTTTCGTCGTGCTGATTCTCCTGAACGCCAACTCAAATTTATCCATCTCGCTGGCACTAACGGTAAAGGCTCCTGTGCCGCGATGCTGGAATCTGCGTTACGGCACTGTGGCTTTAAAACTGGATTATACACTTCGCCACACCTGATTTCGCCGTGTGAACGAATCAGAATCAACGGCTGTGCCGTCAGCGAAACTGAATACGCCGCCGCGGTATCTCGTTTAAAATTGGAAGCCGAGGCGATGAATGAGGCTGGGAAATATCCAACCTATTTTGAATTTACTACTGTAATGGCCGCACAGGTTTTTGCAGCCGCACAGGTTGATTTTGTTATTTGGGAAACGGGTATGGGTGGGCGTTTTGATTCCACTAACGTGGTCGAACCAATCTGTTGCGCAATCACTGGCATCGCTCTGGATCATCAAAAATATTTAGGGACAGATATTGCAACAATTGCTAAGGAAAAAGCTGGAATTATCAAGGCTGGGAAACCAGTTTTTTGTGGTAAAATGCCAGCGGAAGCGGCCGCGGTGGTGACCGCTGTAGCAACAAGACTGGCAGCTCCGTTAAAATGGTGTGAAGGGGATATTTCTGAAATTAAATTCGAGTTGAAGGGCGATACTTTCAAACAAAGCTTCAGTTACCAAGATCATCAAATACATTTAGGTTTGCCTGGAATAATGCAACGCTGCAATTTTAAAGTTGTTTTTGAAATACTTAAATATTTATCAGCGAAGTTTGATTTTCGCCTAGAAACGGCCTTAGATGGGCTTCGCAGGACACGTTGGCCCGCCCGTCTACAATTTTTCCCAGATGGTAGTATTTTGGATGGAGCACATAATCCAGATGGCGCAGCGGCGCTGGTAGAATCTCTAAATGAAATATTGCCATTCGAGAAATTTTCAGTTATTATGGCGAATTTTACTGATAAAGATACTGTCGGCGTAATGCGACAACTGGATCGCATCGCTGCTGAATTTATATTCGTGCCATTGCATGTCGGCGACCGCAATGGTTATACACCTGAAAGTTTACTGAAAATGCTTCATGAATTTTCAGATACTCCGGCGCGTACAGTGCTTTCTCTTCAGGAAGCATTGACGGTGCCGTGTTTGAAACGTAAATTAATCGCCGGTTCACTTTTTTTAGCTGGCGAAACTCTACCGAGTTTTTATCCGGCAGAACAAATTTTAAATCTTAATTAACGAAGGAATTTAATATGGATATCACCATTAACGCAGACAAGCCCAAAACTCCGGAACCCGAAGCCGAACGCTCTCTTCTTGCACTATCAGCCCAAAATGTCGTAGCTTTTCCTTATACTTTATGTTCTCTAAACATTAAAGAGCCACGCATGGCTAAAATATTAAATAATAGGCCGCCAGAAAATCGTTTGTTGGCTATTTTTCCAGAATTACCGAAACCTGAAAACGAAGAAAACGTGTTGAAAGATGTCATTAAAATGGAATTACACGGAGTAGCGATTTCTAAAGTTGGCACGCTCTGTCGGATCATCAAATTATTGAGTTTTCCCGATGGCACCGTGCGTGTATTGGTGCGTGGCCTACGTCGAGTCAATCTTGTTGAGAACGTGCCGGCAGTAAAAAATAAATATGAACTAGCGTTGGTTACCAACCACGTTGAAGTCAAAGATACTTCAAAAGAAACTGCTGCCTTGCTCAAGGGGACTGTTGATAAGTTTCACGAAGCTTTAGCTTTTCTGCCGATCTCTGAGGAGTTCAAAACTGCTGTTGCTAATCTTAAAGATCCAGTGCGCGTGGTTGATATGATTACTGACGCATTACCAATCGATTTTGAAGAAAAATTAGGCATACTGAATGCTCCAGATGTCGCTGCACGGCTCAAAATCTTATTAGGAGCACTGAATCGCGAAGTCGAAGTGATGCATCTTAGTTCGAAAATCCAGCATCAAGTTAACGAATCGATGTCGCGCGCTCAGCGTGAGTTTTATCTGCGCGAACAGCTTAAGACAATTCAGAAAGAACTCGACGAAGATAATGCCAATCCCGACGTCGCAGCTATCAAAAAACGTATTGCCGAAATGACTTTGCCAGAAGATGTTAAAAAAGTTATTGATAAAGAACTAGCCCGTCTTGCGATGTTACCGACAGCGTCGCCAGAATATCATGTTTCGTTCAACTATATTGACTGGTTGGTCAGTATGCCTTGGGCTCTCTATTCTGAAGATCATCTTGATGTTTCAAAAGCGGCAAAAATTCTTGACCGTGATCATTATGGGCTTGAAGATATTAAAGAAATAATTTTAGAATTTATGGCTGTCTTGCAACTGAAAGAAGACCGCAGAGCTCCGATTTTGTGTTTTGTTGGGCCGCCAGGGGTAGGAAAAACTTCGCTCGGGCAGTCGATCGCCAAATCGTTGGGCCGTAAATTCATTCGTATGTCTCTTGGTGGGATTCGCGATGAAGCCGAAATACGTGGCCATCGTCGTACCTATATCGGTGCTATGCCCGGTCGTATTATTCAGGGCTTAAAAAAAGCGGGAACGTCTAATCCTGTCTTTATGCTCGATGAAATTGATAAATTGTGTAACGACTTTCGTGGTGATCCGGCTTCGGCTCTGCTGGAAGTCCTTGATCCAGCACAAAACAAGAGCTTTAGTGACCATTTTTTAGAAATTGACTACGATTTGAGTTCGGTAATGTTTATTGCTACTGCCAATATGACTGACCCGATTCCAGCACCACTGCGTGACCGCATGGAGATAGTTCGCTTGCCCGGCTATACTGGGTTTGAGAAAAAACAGATCGCCAGAAAATTTTTAGTGCCACGCCAAATCTCTGAAAATGGCTTAAAGTCGCGCAAGGTGAGTGTCAATGCTGCTGCTATTGATGAATTGATCAATTATTACACTCGCGAAGCCGGTGTTCGTAGCTTGGAGCGCGCTATCGGCGCAGTTTGTCGGAAGATTGCGCGCAAAGTCGTTCAAAAAGAATTTGATGATGTAGATCGTATTGTTATCACTCCGGCTATGGTCAACGAACTTTTAGGTCCGCGTAAATTCTTTTTAGATGAAGCAACAAAAAATCCTGAAGCTGGTACCGCTACCGGTATGGCTTGGACTGGAGTTGGTGGTACGATATTGACCATTGAAGCGACGATGCTACCCGGTGGCAAAGGAACTTTAAAATTGACTGGTTCATTGGGTAATGTTATGAAGGAGAGTGCCGAAACCGCTTTCAGTTATGTTCGCAGTATTTGCAAAGAACTCAAAATCGATCCAAAGGTTTTCGATAAAAATGATTTCCATATTCACGTACCAGATGGAGCAACACCCAAAGATGGTCCGTCAGCGGGAATTGCACTGATAACCGCATTGGTATCGTTGTTAACAGGTCAAGCACCGCAACCGCTATTGTCGATGACCGGCGAAATCACCCTGCGTGGCCGTGTAACCGCAGTCGGAGGTATCAAAGAAAAAGTTATCGCGGCCTTGCGTTCTGGCATTAAAACGGTAGTGATGCCGCAAGAAAACGAAAAAGACTTGGTAAATTTGCCGGAAAATATTAAATCAAAACTTCATTTTGAATTTGTCGATAATGCACTTAAAGCTTTAAAGTTCATTCTCCAAAAGCCTCAAGCGGTGGGAAAAAAAGAGCAAAACAAATGAAAACCATATCGTCGGTAATTTTTATTCTAATATTTGCAATCACCGCAGCCGCTGCGCCGTTCAACGGCGATGGCGCCAGTGCTGAAGATTTTTTGCGAGTAATGCGTCAACCCCGAGCGACTCAGACTTGGGGTAAAATGAGTGGCATTGCTGAACATTTACGGCGCGGCCAAACCAAAGTCACTATGCCGATTGATTTGAACATAATGTTCACAGCCGATCGGGTTTTGTCACAGGTTGTGATCGATCACCGTCAAGGTTATCTGGTGGGGCAAACTTTTACTGGCAAAGATTCGGGAACCTCAGTTATTCCAATCCACGAAGCTGACGGTAAAACCGAACTGCTCGCGGATATTGGTTTGCGCCCAGAGGATTTGGCGATGAGCTTTATCTACTGGGATTTTGTTCGCGAACTACCGCGTGAAAGTATCAGCATGCGTCAATGTCGGATATTCTTACTGAAAAAAAATCAAGAATTAGTCAAACTCAGTGTTGATACCGATTATCTATTTCCATTGCGTGTGGAATGGTATAAAGATGAATACGACGCCAGTTCTGTGGCTTACAGAACCCTTGAGGCTACGAAGTTCAAAGAAGTGGACAAGTTGTGGATGATAACACGTTTGTCGGTCAGCGGCCCTGGCTGGCGCACTCGCATTGATTTTGATAAAACTGAAGCCGGATCAAGCAGCGAAGGGATTCCCGCTGACTTGTTCCAAAAAACATTATCACCGAAGGGAAAAAATAATGAACGACAATAATTCTGCGATGGATATTTTTTTGCAAGCGGCATATCAAGAAGCATTGCTCGGGTTGCGTGCAGGCGGCATTCCGATTGGTGGCGTTCTTGTTCACAAAAACAAGATTGTCGCGCGAGGGCATAATCAACGCGTACAAAAAGGGAATCCCATTCTTCACGGCGAGATCGATACGCTCTCTAATGCAGGTCGTCATAATGCTGAGTTTTATCGCGAATGTACTATTTATACTACGTTATCACCCTGCATCATGTGTACCGGCGCAATTCTGCTTTATCAGATCCCCAAAGTTGTGATTGGCGAAAATGTCAACTTCAAAGGCGAGGCGGAATTTCTACGTTCGAAAGGCGTCGAAGTCACGATTGTCAACGCCCCAGAATTGATTGAAATGATGGGAACGTTCATCGCTGAAAACCCAGAACTCTGGAATGAAGATATCTCACAATAAACAGTGACCAATTAATCCAAGCTTACGCAGGCGAAGAGTTTCAAATAACTTTTGCTTCAAAACTAAATTTTCAAAAAACATACCATCTTGATTCGGATTTTCCTGAAAGAAGTAT
>DLIO01000110.1:0-23519 GCA_002483765.1 Lentisphaeria bacterium UBA7640
CTTTTTGACACTAAACTATTACGTTTATTGAAAGTTTTAAAAATATTGCGAGTATGGCATAACGGCTGTGCACCAGCCTTCCAAGCTGGTTACAGGGGTTCGACTCCCCTTACTCGCTCCATTTTATATTTGGTGGGATTCCCGAGTGGTTAAAGGGGGCAGACTGTAAATCTGCTAGCATTGCTTTCGATGGTTCGAATCCATCTCCCACCACCATTTTATGACCAAGGAGCTATGAAAAATCATAGCTCCTTTTTTTGTGATCTTATCTCTTCATCATCTGAAATATGTCATATCTCAGCTTCACCCAAATCTCTATGCATGAAATAATGGTACGAATCTTTGCTGCTGATATAATACCAAATGCTAACTTTTGGTACTTTCTATTGTGTTTGGGGGCTATAGCCCATGATTTTATTTTTGCTTTTCAGCGAATTCCATCATTGCTTTGAAGGCGATTCCTAAGATTTGCATGCACCACTCGACATCGGCGCCAGCGCGGTGAGCTTGCATATCATCAAAGGTATCCTGCAAATTAAATTGACGCCGTAAATTCTGCAGGCTGTAGCTGGGCAAGTTACGATACATTTTGCGCATTAAAGCTAAAGTGTCGAGGGTTTTTCCTTTCCACAATTCATTGCCACAGCGTGCCAAGCTTTCCTGGAGAAAGCTCAGATCAAAACGCGCATTATGTGCTACTAATGTACTTTCTCGTGCAAAGTCAGTAAATTTAATCCCGACATCCTGAAAGCTCGGCGCTGCTGCTACCATTTGATCAGTAATGCGATGAATTGCTGTTGCTGAACGTGGAATCATGCATCGTGGGTTTACCAAGGTTGAAAAACGGCTAATCGCTCCGTCACATTCAATTCTTGCCGCGGCAATCTCCACGATACGATCACGCACTGGACTCATGCCAGTGGTTTCCAAGTCAAAGACCGTAAACGGTCCGTATTTATACCATTCCATAATCTATTTTACTTTTGTCGGCGTTGCCGAGGGTTTTCCCAATGGGCGGAGTTGAACACTTTGCGCCGCTGTTGCCGGTTTGTTTTTGTCTAGATATTCTCTAATCTGTTTATCGGTAGCCTCGCAGCGTTCGCGAAACAGCCGGTTTAGGCTGTTGTTAATAATATCATTTTGTTTAATAATTTTTCTCCCAGCTGGAGATTTATAAAAAGCGACTATTGCTTTTAATTCAGCTTCATTAAAATTGTTCGCATAAACGTTGATAACGCTGTCCCTGAATGATGTCCAATCCAGTTCTTTTTGAATAATCTTTTCCATGGTGGCCGCCATTTTTTTGGCGACGCTGCGTTCTGTGATATTGGCAAGACGCTGTTTTATCATCATGTCGTATTGTGTTATACGTTGATCTCTGTAACCTCGCATTTGCGCCAAATTGCCATTATTTTCAATCATTTCGGCTGCTAATTTTAAACGGACGGACGAAATAGTCTCTGGTTTTTCCTGTCCCAGTAATGATAAAGTTGCGGTTATGAGAAGTAGGATAATAATCTTTTTCATGACTTATAGCCCTCAGGATATTTTTGTAACCATTTCCATACTGATTCGATGATTGTATCGGCATCTTCAAATCGAGGTTTCCAGCCCAACTCTTGTTTAACCAAGTCGGAACACGCAATCAAGCGCGGTGGATCGCCGACACGGCGCGGCGCAACCTCCGCTGGGATCGGATGTCCGGTGACACGACGAGCTGACGAAATAATTTCCTTAACACTCAACCCGTGCCCAGTCCCAAGATTATAGTGCCCAGATTTAGGTGCGTTCATCGCCAACATGTGCGCTTGCGCCAGATCAATAATATGAATATAATCACGAATACAGGTACCGTCTGGTGTGTCGTAATCATCGCCATAAATCATAATTTTATCACGTTTGCCCTGTGCCACTTGGAGAATCAAAGGGATCAGATGGGTTTCTGGCTGATGATGTTCACCGTAGTTGGCGGAAGCCCCGGCGGCGTTAAAATAACGTAGCGCGACGTAACGCAAGCCATGGATTTGATGATACCAATGCAGAACTTTTTCAAAGCATAGTTTTGATTCACCGTATGGATTAATTGGCAGTTGTGTCGTGGTTTCGCGAATTGGAATTTCGTCGGGTTCTCCGAAAGTCGCGGCGGTGCTGGAGAAAACGATACTCTTAACGCCTCCGGCTACCGCAGCATCTGCCAAATTAATGGCATTCGCTAAATTATTGCGAAAATATTTTCCCGGATCTTTCATTGATTCGCCCACCAAGGAATAAGCGGCAAAATGCATGACCGCATCGAATTTGCCATTTACCAAGGTATTTATCAACAGATCGCGATCTGCGAGATTCCCGGTCACCAATTCAGTAGTGCGTGGATCAACAGCATCTTTATGTCCAAGTTCTAAAGAGTCGAAAACCACGGTTTGATGCCCGTGATCAAGTAAATATTCATTGCAAACACTGCCAATATAGCCGGCTCCGCCACAAACTAAAACCTTCATTGAACCTCTCTCCTGTCTTTTTAATGTGCTTTTAAAATATCAGTTTAATTTCGCATTATGTTTCATGATTTCAATAGCATAAGGAATAATCTGGTCAAGATCTCCTGCGCCGATTACCGCCAGTAAAAGCGGCTTGCCGAGGGGAATATCTTGTAAAAGCCTGCCAGCCTGTTCTTTCCAAGTGCCATTGGTGGGCTCAGCGCCGTTGCCAATCGCTGTTGCCAATGTTCCGTGATTTAATACTCCTGATTCAATCCAAGCGGCGAAAACTGGCGCGATAAATGCCGAATCGGCACGGCGAAGTTGTTCTGCAAAATTATCGGCATAACGTTCTAAGCGCGCATAGCGATGTGGCTGAAAAAATACCCGCAGATGATGTTCTGGCCAACGTACGCGCAAAAAATCCAACGACGCTTTTAATTCAGTTGGATGATGAGCGTAATCCTCAATCAATAACGAATTTCCGCCTTCATAACGCAGGGTCATTCTCCTCGCCACTCCAGGAAACGAATCCAATGCCGCCCAAGCAGCACTTTCTGAAACTCCCAGCTCAGCCGCCGCAGTAACTGCCAAAGTTGCATCCAAGCCAAGAAATCCGGCAAATCGAGGATCTAAACAAGATTTAGGATCATATTCAATAATTTTGGTATTCGGATGTCCAGCAAAGATCTGACGATTCTCGGGCGACTCTAAATAAATCAATCTGTTTGATTGCATACCAAAACACCGGAAATTATCGAATAATTTTTCTCGTCCGCCAACGCTCCAACAGTGATCATCTTCAATATTTGAAATAACCCCCAACCATGGTTTAATCAGCGTATGAGTGCCGTCACTCTCGTCAGCCTCTGTAACGAATATATCGCCATTTCCAGCGGCGAAATTGGAACCTTCATTCAGTTTGCCGCCAATCATAAAACCACAACCTTCGACGCAATTACGCATAATATGTGCCAACATCGCAGTGATCGTAGTTTTGCCGTGCGAACCGCTGATCGCAACTACTCTCCGGTATGAAGATGCCAATTCGGCCAACATTTCACCACGCCTAAGTACGTTCAGGCCACGTTTGCGTGCAGCCACCAATTCTGGATTGGACTCTGCGACCGCTGAAGAATAAACCACTTGAGAAGCCGTTTCAGGAAGATTGCCGGAAGCATGTCCACAAAAGAATTTAACCCCTAAATTCTGTAACGCCGCCGTGATCTTATTTTCATTTAAATCTGAACCACTGACTTCGCAACCGAGTTCCACCATGATTGACGCCAGTGGCCCCATGCCAGCGCCACCGCAACCGATAAAATGTATTTTTTTATTTTTAAGCATATTTTTTGTTCTTCAAATTAGCGCGCGCATTATGCGCGCGTGAATTTCAGCGACACTCTGAATCAATAAATACAGAGTCATTTCGCTAAAATATTAAACCACTAAAGTACAGTTCTCCGGTAGGAATTGCAATCAATTTCCCACCAATTTTACAATCAGGTTAAGTCAACGTCTCTGGCCAACAAGCAACTCAGTTTTTCACGAATGGGAAAGTTCAACCCAGAGCCACGGAAGCGCAAAAAAAAAAGTGGACGGGAAACTTTAACCGCAAATAGAGAAAGGGAAAGACTAATGATGCGAAATTTTAATATAACTGCTCGTTTAAATTTGTGCCCGAATAATTCGCGCGAGAATTAGTATCTCTCATTACATCCATTCCTCTTCCGTGATTTCAGTGTTTTCCGTGGTTAAAATTTTTCTCCCCTTTTTCGTGACTTTCGCGTTTTTCGTGGTTAAATATTCCCTTCCCCAATTCCCCAATTCCCCAACTCCCCAACTCCTAGATTCTAGATTCTTCTCTCGAGTTATAATCCCGGAATTGAGCTGGGGTTTTGCCATAGCGTTGGCGAAAAACTTTGCAAAAATAACTAACCGAATCAAAACCGCAACGGTTAGCTGTTTCCTTGACCGAAAGACGTTCTGTTTGAAAAAGACGAACCGCCAACCGCATGCGCAGATCATTAACAAAAGCCATTGGTGGCATCCCGTGATATTTATGAAATATCCGAATAAAATGAAAACGGCTGTAGCCGGCAGCCTGCGCCATATCATCGATCGTAATCTTCCGGTCAAGACGTTTCATGCAATAATCGCGAACTTTGCCAATTAATTCGGGCGGTAAATCGATACGACTAGACGGGGCAAACTCCTGGAGCAGTTCCATGGTAAATTGGTAGGTTAGCGCAGATGTGACGAACTGATTATCCAGTTCTTGGGCGAGACCGGCGGTGATAATTTTTCGCGCGGTTTGCAAAGAAATCGAATTGTCTTCATGACGAATTAACGCTCCACCAATCCGGCGTCGTAATTCCGTCCATAACCGGATAATTTCTGAACCGTATAAGGTCAGAAAAAGCAACTCCCAGTGCCCAGATTGCGGTTTGAAATAATAAGTATGTTTTTCCGGAATTTTGAGTAACATTGCTTGACCTGGCTTGAGTTCAAATTCTTCATCTTCCAAACGTAAATGTCCACAGCCGGAAACCGTGTATTGCCAAATCACCAATTCGCGCCCGCCGCGCTTCATTCCGTCCCAACGATAATCGTCAGAAGTAATATATTGATGACCGCAACTGACCAACATTGAATGCAACGACAATGAACGCTCTGGATAAATCGGTAAAAATATACGGTTATTTTCAGATTTGCTCATATTCTCACAGATACAACGGTTTCATTCCTGGCCCACTGCGATCCAGCCTATTGGATTTCAATAAAAAATCAAGCTCTGACAGCATTTTGGTTTTGTCGGCAGGAAAACGGCCAGCCAAAGGCACGGGATTTGAGCTGTGATTGGAACGAAAAACCGTTCTCCGCAGTTCCAAGCCAGCGATAATCTGGCACAGTTCATCGACTCCTTCATGTTCGCTAACTTCTGCATATTCGTTTGGCATCACCGTGTTTGGTACCGGAATAAAACGCAATGCCGACAGCAATCGCGGTTGCATCGCATTCAGTACTTCAATGGTTCTGGTAATATGCTCATCGCGATATTTTTTCCCGCCTAAACCTAGCAAGATCATTACCGAACAGGTAAAACCACACGATTGCGCCAACTGCACTGCTTCAATCATTGATTGTGGAGTTTCCTGTTTTTTGACCATATCCAAAACGGTAGAACTGCCACTCTCTAAGCCCAGATAAAGCGTATTAAGTTTCAAACGACGTAATTCTTGAAGTTGCTCCTGCGTTTTACTTAAAATTGAACTAGCATTGGCGTAACTGTTTACTCGCGCCAAAGTCGGAAAACAACGATTTAAGGTTTCAAGATATTTACGCAATCGTTCAAACGGCAGATGCATAACGTCCCCGTCAGCAAGAAAAATCCGCGTTTCATCAGGGCAACTCGCCGCGACTGCAGCGAATTCACGTAGCACCTCATCCTCTGAACGCTCGTGGTAACGAACCCCTTTGTACATGCCACAAAAACGACAGCTATTATGTGGACAACCGTGAGCAACCTGAAAAATCAGACTGTTTGCCTCTGCCGGCGGTCTGAATAACGGTTCAACGTATTTAGGAATCTTTCGCATCATACCTAACCCTTAGTGTTTAAATTTGCGCGCGCATTATGCGCGCGCTAATTTCAAAATCATTTTTTAACTATTTTATATTAGAAAAAAGATGGCTAAAAACGGTCAGCCATGCATCGGCAATCAATTGATGTCCAGCAGGCAGCGGGTGAACACCATCTCTGAGCCAATGTTCAGGTGGAGCGATTTTAACCATTTTATCCAGCATTGATTGAATAGGAATAAATTCCGTATTAAACTCTTTTGACAACTTTTTGACAACCTCACGACGTTGCTTGATTTCATCCTCCCAGCCTTCGCCAACGGCGCCAAAGTTCAGCACAAACGGTTCAATCAAAATGAGTTTTGTTTTCGGTAATTGTTCCTTAGTCCACTCCAAAAGCATTCGATAAAACTCTTCGTAACGCGGAACTTCAACACCATTTTGATTATGAAATTCATGCCAAGTATCGTTGACACCGATTAAAATACTGATAAGATCTGGCTTCAAATTCAGCGCGTCAATTTTCCAACGTGCATAGAGATCAACAACGCGGTTACCACTAATACCACGGTTGTAAAGTTGCCATGCAATCTCTGGTTGAGCACATAATAAGCGCGCTGCAATCATTGCCGGATAACCAGCACCCAACCCAACTCCATCGTCTGGCGGAATATCTTCGCGGGAGCGCCCGCAATCGGTGATCGAATCGCCCTGGAAAAGAATCGTGAATTTTTTTGCCATCTTTAAATTCCCTATGATTTTTATCGTTTTAATGCCTAATTTTTACCTGTTTGAATAAATCAGCAGTTCAAGTAAAATACTATGTTGGAATGCTTTTCCAAATAGTAGCACAATTTTTCAGGTTGTTTGTTCGAATATTTCCTAGCTACTCCTGATTGTATTAACATGATTCTGACTATATCTTAATCTATTATAACAACTTGGAGAACCAGCATGCTGGCAATTTCTAAAATCAGTAAAATCGGCCAAGCTTACCGTAATTTTAAACGCTATCGCCAAATCATTCAAATTTTATTGAAGTTTGGCTTCGAGGATATTCTTCAACGCCTGAAAATAGATGAATATTTCGAAGATCCCGAGCTAAAATTGAGGGATGAAAAAAACCGTTCCCTGCCCAAAGAGACGTCGTCGCGCCCGGCGCGGGTACGTATGGCTTGTGAAGAACTTGGGCCGACATTCGTTAAACTCTGCCAAGTATTGTCAACCCGCCCCGATCTGATTCCCGACGAATATATCGCAGAATTTATTAAGTTACAGGATCGGGTTCCATCATTTCCATACGAAGATGTTCGCAGAATCATTGTCGAAGAACTCGGCAGTGAACCGGAAGAGATTTTTCAAGAATTTTGTGTGGAACCGATGGCCGCAGCTTCAATTGCGCAAGTCCACAGTGCATTGACCAAATCAGGAAAACGGGTTGTTGTCAAAATCCAACGTCCCGGCATTCGCGAGATCATTGAATCTGATATTGAGATTCTCGGGCATTTGGCGCGCTTAGCGGAGACTCATATTGAAGAGTTCGCAATTATTAATCCAACCGCGATTGTTCGTGAATTCGCCTCGGCAATTAATAAAGAACTCAATTTCCATGGCGAAGCCTCCAATGCAAATCGTTTCAATAAAATGGCTGAGAAAAATCCCCAAGTAAAAGCACCAATTATTTACAAAAAATATTCCACTGACAAAGTGTTAACGATGGAGTTGATCGATGGTTTACGGGTTACTGAATTCATCAAAAACAAAGCGGAATACACTGGGCAATATGATCTCCCGCTAATCGCTAAAAATGGCGTCAATACTATTCTTGAACAGATCTTCGTTCATGGTTTTTACCATGCCGACCCGCATCCTGGCAATGTTTTTTTGTTACCAGACAACGTCATCTGTTTTATTGATTTCGGTATGATGGGTCATATCTCGGTTGATGAACGGCGCCACTTCGCGCGCTTGCTCGACAGCGTTCTGAATCGTGACGAGCAAAATATTTTAAAAGGTTGTCTCCGCTTTACTTCCACAATTGGCACCCCCGATTTCGAATCTTTGAAAATGGATATCTGTACCCTGATTGATGAAAATCTCTATCTGCCATTAGAAGAATTGGAATTAAGCAAGATTTTTGAACGCTTGATGGATATCCTGAAGCGACATCGCCTACGCTTAAAACCTAATCTTTATCTGCTGATTAAAACCGTTATGACCCTGGATATTCTGGGCCGGGAACTTGATCCAAAACTACAAATCATCAATTATCTCAAGCCATTTGTACGGAAGTTACGTTTTATGGTTCTGACCCCTCGTTATCTATTCAATAAACTGGTGTTACCAGCTGAAGACTTTCTCGAAGTCGCAGGCAAAATCCCATTGGATGCCCAAGCAGTACTCCAACAAGCCAAAGATGGGCAATTAAAAATCCAACTCCAACATCTTGAGATCGAACATTTTGGTGACAAATTCCTCAAAGCGAGCGAACGTATCTCCTTTGCACTCGTCCTCGCCGCGCTCATTATCGGCTCTTCCATTATTGCCCACGCAAGAATCGCGCCATTAGTTTTCGGCGTTTCATCAATCGGTATCATCGGGTTTATGATCTCAGCGATACTAGCATTCGGCCTCTTAATCGCCGCTCTCCGAAGAAACCGATAAACAATTGAGGAAGAATCTAGGAGTTAGAATGGGGAAAGGACTCACACGAAGCCACGAAGACACGAAGGGGAAATAACATAAACATTTTTGTCTGTGCTTTTTGAAAAAATCGGTAGCCCATTTTTTGTTGCAACTGACGGTTTAAATTATCGCGCGCATTATGCGCGCGTGAATTATAAAATCGGTTTACACTGTTTTATTTCCGTGCCCTTCCGTGTCTTCCGTGGTTAAATTATTTTCCCCCTCTTTTCCTTTCTCCATTCTTATCTGTGGTTATTTGTGTCCAACTGTGGTTAAAAACCCTTCCCAATTTCCCCGCTTTTTTTCTTTTTTACATATTTAGAAATAAAATTTTATAATTATTTCTTTCTATTTCCGATAGCTTGTCGCAAGAAAACAAGACGCGACTAATTATCCTTTTATTATTGATACAAAAATATTCTAAAACGCCTTGAAAATATTTTGGTTTGTTGTACTTTATGCCTCTTGGATATAAAAATATCTAACTTTTTAAAAGATTTTAACTAGAGGCCAAATGAAAATTCAAAAAACACCGTCGATCAGACGCATGCCCACTTATCTCTATAAGTTAATGGAGATACAAGAGGAAGGGACTGTTTTTGTTTCGACGACAATTTTGGCCAATTATATGGGTATTGAACCGATTGTTGTGCGCAAAGATTTAGCGATTACTGGAGTTACAGGGCAGTCGGGGGTTGGTTACAGAACGGATGAGTTGATTACGTCTATCCGTTGTTTTCTAGGTTGGAACTCGACTGTTAATGCGTGTTTAGTCGGAGCTGGATCGCTTGGTAGCGCGTTGCTTGGTTATGATGGTTTTGAAAATTATGGCTTAAATATAACCACGGCCTTCGATACAGATTTATCTAAAATCGGCCAAAAAATTCATGGTCGTGAAATTTTTAATTTCGATAATCTGCCAGAAATGGCAGAAGTTTTAAAATTAAAATTGGGAATTATTTGTGTTCAGCGCAGTAGTGCGCAGGAAGTTGCGGAAAAACTAGTTGCTTGCGGAATCAAAGCGATCTGGAACTTTGCTAATGTCAGTTTAAAATTGCCACCCGATGTAATAGTTCAACGTGAAGCGATTGCTGGAGGTTTCGCGTTGTTATCGGTTAAAATTGCCCAAAACAGTGAATGCGGAGTAGAATAAATTATGAACCACAGTTATCCAATCTATACAGCTGATGCGGAATGTCAGGATTGCTTTAAATGCGTCCGTCATTGTCCGGTTAAGGCGATTAAGGTTGAAGACGGCCATGCTTCGGTTATTTCCGAATTATGCATTGCCTGCGGTCACTGTGTGGAAGTATGCCCTGCTCATGCCAAAAAAGTACGGGTGGATATTGACCGGACCCGTCAACTATTGGCTCAAAGTGAAGTCCCCGTTTATGCTTCACTAGCGCCGTCATGGATCAGCGAATTCAAAATGTTACCGAAAGAAAATTTTATTGCGGCATTGCACCAATTGGGTTTTGCCGGAGTCAGTGAGACTGCGATCGGTGCTCAAGTGGTTTCCAGCCAGTTGGCAAGAACATTGCGCGATTTCAAAAAAGGGGTCATGGTCTCTTCAGCCTGTCCAGTAACTGTGGATATGATTCGTAAATATATTCCAGAATTTACGCCGGCAATCACTTCGGTATTGTCGCCGGCTTTGACTCATGCGCGGATGTTGCGCGAAGAATTTGATTCCGAAATCAGCGTCGTCTTTATCGGTCCCTGCATCGCAAAGAAGAATGAAGCAGACCGCCATCCTGATCTGATCAATACCGCGATTCTGTTTTCTTCGCTTATTGACTGGTTCAAAGAGGAAGGGATTGATCCATGGAACATAGAAACTGGTCCTGAAGATAAATTTATCTTAGGAGATGCCGAAGAGGGCGCGCTTTACCCAATTGAGGGCGGAATGAACCAGACTCTCGCCGCCCATGGCGGTTGTGATCATATAAATTATGCTTGTATTTCGGGAGTTCCGGCACTGTTTCAAGCTTTGGACGGTTTACGTCCCGAAGAGGTCAAGGAACCCGTATTCATCGAGGCATTGGCTTGTATCGGCGGTTGTGTACATGGCCCTGGCACCAAACATGTTTCGCCGGGATTATTGGAGCGTTTACGTGTTATCAGTAACACTTCGATGCGTTCGGTATTGCCAGATCGCGGCACCCTGAATATCGCGCAAAACTACGATGCTTCTGCCCAAAATGACACTAAAATCAGTTTACAAGAGATTAAACAAGCATTGCGTCGCGTGGGGAAAATTAGTATTGAAGATGAGTTGAATTGTGGCGGTTGCGGTTATGATACATGTAGCAACTTCGCACGTGCGCTGATCGACGGCAAAGCAGAACTCAATATGTGCGTATCTTATTTACGCAAAATGGCGCAGAAAAAATCTAATGCGATTCTCCGCTGCGTGCCGGCCGCCGTAGTGATTGTCGACAGTAATCTTAAATTAATTGAATGTAATCAACGTTTTGCTGATCTATTCGGCGAAGAAACACAGTTACTATACGAAGCAAAACCAGGCATGGCGGGCGCAGATTTGCGGCGTTTAGTGCCATTTTATGGACTTTTTGCACAGACGTTAAATTCTGGAGAAGAGTTGAAACGTGATATGTTGCGCATTGACAAAAAACTACTGAGCATTAACATTTTCAACATTGATCCCAGGCAAGTTGTTGGCGCAATGCTTTTTGATGTGACGAGCACTGAATTTCGACGCGAGCAAATTGCGGAACAGGCGCGGGAAGTTATTAATAAAAACCTGACCACAGTTCAAGATATTGCCTGTAAGCTTGGCGAGCACATGGCGGAAACCGAGATACTATTGCGCTCTATTGCCACTGATTATGCCGAACATCACATAGAGGAGATCGTTACAAAATGACTATTGACGACGAACTCTTTGTGGATCTGGGCTTTAGCCAGCGCTCCAAGCACGGCGAAGAAATTTGCGGAGATGCTTTTAAATATCAAAAAAACACTGAAAGTGGACGTTTGGTCGCGGTATTGTCTGACGGATTGGGCAGTGGCGTGAAGGCAAATATTTTGTCTTCAATGACTGCGACAATGGCTCTGAAGTTTGAAACCGAAAGTGAGACACAGGTTTTGCATACTGCCGAAATCATTATGAACGCATTACCGATTTGTCAGGTTCGCAAAATAAGTTACGCCACGTTCACTATTGTCAATATTGGTATTAACGGCACTGCACGAGTTATTGAGATGGGAAATCCCGAGTTTATTTTATTTCGCAACGACAAAACAATAACCGTGGATTCCAAACAGATGGAATCGCCTAAATGGCAAAATCGTACGATTAAAACTTATAACTTTAAGGTAGAAGCAGCAGACCGATTGATATTTTTTTCTGACGGCATAAGTCAGGCGGGAACCGGTTCAGAAGTTTGGCCGTTAGGTTGGAACAATGAAGGATGCGCAGAATTCGTTGAAAAACTTATTCAGCGTGAGCCCAATATCTCTTCGCACAAATTGACTGAAGAGATTCTACGTGAAGCGTTGCGCAAAGAACCTGATTTCGTGGCCGGGGACGATATGACCTGCGTTGTTGCATATTTCCGTCATCCCCAAAAAATGTTGCTATTCACTGGACCCCCTTTCGATCGCGATAAAGACGCTTATTGTGCAGAACTGCTCGCTAATTTCGATGGGGATAAAGTTATTTGCGGAGGGACTTCCGCTGAGATCATTGCGCGCGAATTAAACCGCGGCATGACTATGGATTTGAGTCGTTTTGACGCCGAAATTCCTCCAATGTCAATAATGGAGGGGATTGATCTAGTCACAGAAGGAATTTTCACTCTGACTAAGACGGCGCAGTACTTAGAAAATTTTGACGGTGTTTCACGTGATAATCCCGCAGGAAAACTGACTGATATTCTATTGCAAAACGACATTATTGAAATTTTAATGGGAACGCGGATCAATGAAGCCCATCAAGATCCAAATTTGCCACAGGATATTGAGTTGCGGAGAAATATCATTAAAAGGATTGCCACCGCATTGGAAAAACTTTTTTTAAAGAAAGTCAACGTTAAATATGTTTGAATGATTCAACTATAAAATTGAGGTAGAAATGAAGGAAACAATTGAGAAAAGCAAAGCAATGGTGCAACGCTTGGCCGCCGTGAATGAAATATTGGCAGAAAACAACCACGACCCTGCGTGTTTGATTACCATTCTCCAGCAGGTTCAAGAGGTATATAAATATCTCTCTAAAGATGTTATCAGTTATGTAGCCACGTCACTGGATATTCCAGTCGCACGGGTTTACGGAGTTGCGACATTTTATGCCCATTTTTCACTAAAACCAAAGGGGAAACACGTTTTCAGACTTTGCGACGGTACTGCTTGCCATGTGAAAAAATCCCACAGTATTTTAAATTTACTTTATGAACGATTGAAATTGAATGACGATAAGCGAACCACGGACGATATGATGTTCACGGTTGAACTTGTAAGTTGTTTGGGAGCCTGCGGATTGGCCCCGGTAATGGTGATTGACGAAGCTGTTTATGGGCAGATAACTCCTGCACAAGCTGGCAAGTTACTCGATGACATTATCGCAAAAGAAGAAGCTGAAAAAGAAACATTAGTTGAGGAGAATAAATAAGATGACTGTTGAAAAAAATACATTAAGCCTTGAGGAAGTTGCCGCTCACTATGCGGAAGCCACCTCAAAGTTAACGCGCCGCATTATTATTTGCTGCGGTACCGGATGCCTAGCCAATGGTGCCCAAAAAGTTCACGATGCATTGTTTAGTGAAATTGAAAAATGCGGTGAAAAAGTCGAGCTTGCTCTACAAGATGAGATTGGTCATGAACCTTTTGAAGGTACCTATATTTCCGAAAGTGGTTGCCAAGGATTCTGTCAAATGGGGCCAATGTTGCGGATTGAACCGATGGGAATTTTCTATTGCAAAGTTAAACCGGAGGACGTTCCCGAAATCGTCAAAACTACGATTGTTAACGGTGAATTAGTTGACCGCTTGCTCTATCTCGAACCAAGCACTGGTCAACTCTGTCGTAACGAAGACGAAATACAATTCTACGCACGCCAGTCGCGGGTGGTTTTGAAAAACTGTGTTATTGAGCCGGACAATATTGAAGAATATATCGCTAAAGACGGATATTTTGGCGCGCGTAAAGCGATATTAGAAATGAACCCTGAAGATATTTGCACGAAAATGATCAATGCTGGTCTTCGTGGTCGTGGAGGCGGTGGTTTCCCGACTGGTTTGAAATGGAAATTCACTTTAGCATCCGAAAGCGATAAAAAGTATGTCATCTGTAATGGTGACGAAGGTGACCCTGGCGCATTTATGGATCGCTCCGTCATGGAAGGCAATCCGCATTCAGTGCTTGAGGGAATGGTTATCGCAGGACGCGCTATCGGCTCCGACGAAGGGATCGTTTATGTTCGCGCCGAATATCCATTGGCAGTAAAAAGAATGAAAAAAGCAGTGATTGATGCCAAAAGATACGGCATGCTGGGTGAAAAATTATTCGGCAGCGATTTTAATTTCAAAATCCGTATTATGGAAGGGGCTGGAGCGTTTGTTTGTGGCGAAGAGACCGCACTTATTGCTTCAGTTGAAGGAAAACGTGGCATGCCAATGCCGAAACCACCATTTCCTGCAGAATCGGGACTTTGGGGTAAACCAACCGTAATCAACAACGTTGAAACGCTCGCCTCAATTCCATTTATTATGCGCAAAGGCGCCGAGGCATATCGTTCAATCGGTACTGAAAAATCACCCGGAACAAAAACCTTCGCGTTAACTGGTCACGTTGCTAATACTGGTTTGATTGAAGTGCCGTTTGGTACCACACTCCGCGAAATTGTTTATAATATCGGTGGTGGCGTTACTAACAATGACGGCGAAGTCACTGGTGAAGATTTTAAATCAGTTCAGATCGGAGGCCCGTCAGGAGGTTGCTTGACTGCCGAAATGTTGGATATGCCACTGGACTTCGATTCCCTTCGCAGTGCTGGCGCAATGGTGGGTTCTGGAGGTTTGGTAGTGATGAACAACCAGACTTGCATGGTCAGCGTTGCCCGTTTCTTTATGCAGTTTACGCAGAATGAATCATGCGGCAAATGCGTACCGTGCCGCGAAGGCACTAAACAGATGTTGGCAATGCTTGACGACATTATGGAAGGTCGCGCAACTGCCGCCACTTTGGATTTATTGGAAAAAACTGCGCGTGCGGTTCAACTCGGTTCATTGTGCGGACTCGGCAAAACTGCGCCAAATCCAGTACTATCGACGATGCGCCATTTCCGAGAAGAATACGAATCACACGTTTTTAAGAAGATTTGTCCGACTGGGGAATGCAAAGCTTTGGCCTGGCCAGAAATCACTGCGAACTGCAAAGGCTGCACAGCTTGTGCTCGCAAGTGTCCAGTAGGTGCAATTACCGGTAAAGTCAAAGAGATGCACGTCATCGATATGGATAAATGTATCAAGTGTGGTGTTTGCAAAGAAGTTTGCAAATTCGACGCTGTAATCGGAATATAAAACAAACTAATAGAGGAAAAATTTAAATATGATTGAAGCTAAAACAATATCTGTAAACGGACAGGATGTTGCGTTCACAGATGAACGCAATCTGTTGGAAGTGGTCCGCAAAATTGGTATCGAAATCCCAACTTTTTGCTATCATTCAGAACTGAGCATCTATGGCGCTTGCCGCCTCTGCCTCGTTAATGTCGAAGGCAAAGGGATCATGGCGTCGTGTTCCACCAAACCTGAAAATGGCATGGTAATTCAAACTGACACCAAAGATATCCGCGCTATGCGTAAAATCAGTGTCGAATTGCTATTGGCAAATCACAATCGTGAATGTCCTACTTGTGTACGCAGCTCCAGTTGCGCGCTCCAGGATATTGCCCGTCGTCTTGGCGTTGAGGAGATCCGCTTTAAACAAATTGAAAAGAAAGAAGAGATCGACCGTTCGTCGCCATCTTTGGAACGCGACCCTAATAAATGCGTATTATGTGGCGATTGCGTCCGCGTCTGCTCCGAAATTCAAGGCATCGGCGCCATTGACTTTGTTGGCCGTGGCGCTAATGCTAAAGTCGCTCCAGCCTTCGACCAGAGTCTTAATAATGTTGAATGTGTACATTGCGGACAATGCGCCGCAGTTTGCCCAACCGGAGCGATCACGCCGAAACAAGATCGCGCCCGCGCTTGGGAAGCACTCTACGATCCAACCAAAACCGTCGTAGTGCAAGTTGCTCCAGCAGTGCGTGTTGCGCTTGGTGAATACTTCGGTAATGAACCAGGAATAAATGTTGCGGGGAAATTAGTTGCGGCATTGAAAATCATGGGCTTTAAACACGTCTATGATACCAGTTTCGCCGCTGATATGACCATCTTTGAAGAAGCAACTGAATTTATCGACCGCTTTACCAACGATGGTACGCTGCCAATGTTCACGAGCTGCTGTCCGGCATGGGTCCGTTATGCTGAGATTTACTATCCGGAATTGATTCCGAATATCTCTACATGCCGTTCGCCACAGGCGATGTTTGGCTCTGTCGCCAAAAAAGTCCTGCCTAAAACTCTAGGCTGCAAACGCGAAGATTTGGTTGTGGTTTCGATTATGCCTTGTACCGCTAAAAAATATGAAGCGCAGCTGAGTAAGCTTTCCCATAACGGCCAACCTGATGTCGATATCGTATTGACGACCGTCGAAGTTGGACGCATGATCACTTCACTCGGAATTCATCTCAATGAACTCGAACCGGAAGCATTTGATATGCCGATGGGCTTCGCAACTGGCGCAGGAGTTATCTTCGGAACCTCTGGCGGGGTAATGGAAGCGGCTCTTCGTTTTGCTGTCGAGAAAATTGAAGGAAAACCTTTGGAACACGTTGACTTTAAAGCCGTACGTGGCATGGAAGAGTTAAAAGAAGCAACCCTCCAAGTTGCCGGAAACGAAGTGAAAGTTGCGGTTGTTCATGGTTTGGCCAAAGCCAAACAACTCGTTGCTGACATAAAATCTGGCAAATCCAATTATCATTTCGTCGAAGTGATGGCATGCCCAGGCGGCTGTATTTCCGGAGCGGGTCAACCGACATTAACGGATCCAACAGTGCGCAAACGCCGCGCCCAAGGACTGTACAACAGTGACAAGGGACAACAACTTCAGAAATCACAGGATAACCACCTCGTAACTAAATGTTATGAAGAACATCTTGGTGGAAAACCTGGTTCTCACGAAGCACATCATAGTTTGCATACTAGCTATCAAAACCTTAGCCAACTGTTTGACGCCAAAATCCCAGTAATGCGCGGCACCGCTGAAAAACGCTTGCCGATTACCGTGACAATTTGCGCCAATCAGGAAGATTGTCCAGGACAACTGCTACTCGGAATGATTAGCAAATATGTCAAAGAACAAGGCTATTCCGAAAAGGTTGATATTGATGCCGCATTCTCGTCGCGCCAGGGTGCCGGAGGAACAATCTGCGTAACCATCGGCGATCACATCGTCGAACGCGCAGAATTCACCAATGGAATCAATACCGAGGAGATGATGAAAAACCAAACGTCTTTTGCCATAATCAAAAAATCAATTGACGCAGGAATCAAAGAGTTAGCGCCCCTCAACGTATAAAATTGTAAACCATAAATAAAAAACACAAAATCCCGGAATATCCGGGATTTTGTGTTTTATTTTATTACGAAGCCACATCAATTATGGCTCAATCTTTTGAATGGAATTTATTTTTCAACCTTCTCTAAACTAAGGTTGGTGAACTTTAGCACCTCGCCATCTTTCTGTCCCCAGTTGGCAAGTATAAATGCTTTGACATATTTTGTATTCGGCCAGAAAGTAGACCCGGGAGCGCCGTATTTAATTTCAGGCTTAATGGTACCACTGAACTTAGTCCAGTCGCCAAAGTTTTTATTTTCAGTGAAAGCATACATCAAATGTCCACTTTTCGAATGTGCACGAAGGTTGATTCCTGCGGCAAAATCTTTGGCCAATGCTCTGCCAAGCATGACTTCAACGCCATCATCCTTTGATTCCAACCCTTTAACTTCATAGTAGTTAAAGTTCGGCAGATCGTTGTATTCGCCGCTATTATCAACATCAAAAACCACCATTAAACGCTTTGCTTTTAACAAAGCATCCCAGCCTGGTGCTTCTTTTACTGTGATAACCTTAGCACCTTTTTTGGCGTCAGCAGCCAGAACGGTTTCACTTTTAGGAAGAACACTAACCGATGTTGAGTCGATACCGCGCTTATTTTTGTCAAAAAGCGCAAGGCCAACGTAAACTTTATTAGGTTTTTCATTTCCAGATTTGAGCATTCCGCTAAGAATGTATTTACTCTGGGCATCAACCTCGATAAATTCTTGACTAATAACATGTGTGTGCCCTGTCACCTCAAAACATTTAGCCCCGTCTGGGCCATCGTCGGCAACTTTTTTGACATTGTTCCAGTTTTTCAAACCGTCCGCGGCATTACCGTTGGCGATCAGATTTTCTGACTCTCCCGCTAACGCGAAAGTACTGGCGAACATTGCCGCTCCGGCAAACAAAATAGAGATTTTCTTCATTTTTCCATTTCCTTTTGTGGTTGAGAATTTATTTGTTTAAAACAACAAACTTAAAATATAGGTTGTTACCAAGAAATAAAACCAGCGTTGTAATGGGTATGGAGTTGTCGAAAGTGTCTTTATGCAAATTCATGATACCCGAAACTTTCATCCGCAACCCAAATTCCCTATCATAGTGGCGCATACTTTTTTATGACGTAAAATTAAATTCCAATTTGCGCGCGCATAATGCGCGCGCGAATTAGAAGCTCAGGTTACGTCGTTTTCTAACGCTTGATAATTCTTGCGCATACAATTTAAAATTGTAATTGCGCTATCTGCCGCGACTTGATAAAAAACTTGCCGTCCGTCACGGCGACTAGAGATAATTCCCGCCATACGCATCTTATTTAAATGCTGCGAAACTGCGCCTTGCTGCCCTCCGCTGTCCTCAGTGATCGCACTGACCGTCATTTCGCCGTTAAGGTCCAACAGCTCCAAAATGCGCAGTCGTTGCGGATGGCCGATAATTTTAATAACCTCAGCCATCTTCTCAAGAAAATCATCCGATAAAGAGATTTGTGACATTGTTTTGCTCCGTTAAATGAACAGCGTACTGCCGCCCTTACCCATTTCGACGAAACTGGCGACGCCCGCAACTTCATCAATATCAATCAACTCTTCGCGCGTCAGACCCATCACATCCATCGCCATTTCACAAGCGATAAATTGAACTCCCAGCTCGCGTGCTTGTTCCAACAATTCGGGCAATGTCGCAACGTTCTCACGCGCCATCACCTGCTTCATCATCATCGTTCCCATGCCCGCCATATTCATCTTGGACAATGCCAGCTTTTCAGCGCCTTTCGGTAACATCCAGCCAAACATTTTCGAGATCAGGTTTTTCTTGACTGCTGGTCCGGGATTTTTGCGCAACACGCTCAGTCCCCAGAACGTGAAGAAAATACCAGTTTTCATCCCAGCCGCTGCCATTCCGCAAGCGATAATCAACGCTGCCATGGCCTTATCCAAATCGTTGCTGAATAAAACAATCGCCCCTTTAGCTTCGCCTGATGTGACATTTTGTGCCGTTGCAACAGTGCCGCATTTACGGACAACCGCGTAGAGATGATCTTCGCGCAATTCCATGTTCGCTAGTTCATGTCCGCCTGATGCCAACCATGCTTTCAGGTCGGATTCAAAAGATAGCGGCGCTAGTAAACCGATGGAATCCCCGTTATTCATTTCATTGATCTCTTTTTTAAGCCTCACTACTGGCCCCGGACAGGCCAAAGCCCGAAGATCAAGACATTTAACTTCGGCAGGCGCGAGGTCTTGGATAAAACATGAAGTAGGTTCAGGCTTTACTGGCGCTTGAGAATTTTCCAAAGGTTGGAACATTTTCCAAGTCAAATAGCCACCGGAAAGGCTGGCTGCTTCAAAACCATTTTGCTTCAAAAAACGTTCCGCGATATAACCGCGCAAGCCAAATTGACAAAAAGTAAGAATCCGGCGACCAGTAGGCACTTCTGATATTCTTTTACGAAGTTCACTTAATGGAATACAAGTTGCACCCGGAACAAGCCCCAATTCGCATTCTGCGGATTCGCGGACATCCAAGATGAAAGCATTTTCAGGCATAGCATCAAACTGTATGTGCGTGCTGGTGCCGTTTAAAATATTTTCGCCAATCATTCCAGCCATATTAACCGGACTCTTGGCGGATGAAAATGGCGGCGCATAAGCGAGTTCTAGCGCTGCAAGATCCTGAATTTTCATGCCGTTATGCATAGCAGTAGCAAAAATATCAATCTGCTTGTCAACATCTTTCATACCGATGATCTGAACTCCAAAAATCTTCCCATCATCCTGAAAAATAACTTTTATATGAAGCATCGTTCCACCAGGATAATACGACGCATTAGAGTTTGGATGTAAATAGATTTTTTTAAATGGGACACCAGCATCCTGTAGACAATGTTCCGAATATCCAACATTGCCCGCACTGAGTCTGCCAACTTGAATAATTGAAGTGCCAATGGTTCCGCGATAACTGCATTTGTCACCACCACAAATATTATCGGCCACCATACGTCCTTGACGATTTGCCGGCCCAGCCAACGCTATCGCGGCTTTTCCACCCAGAATAGGGTCAGTAACTTCAATAACGTCGCCGATCGCATAAATATCTTGATCTTCGGTGCGGAGTTTTTCGTCAGTAATAATATGACCATGTTCTCCTAACGCCAATCCTGCATCTTTAGCTAATTCTGAATTCGGGCACACTCCAGTGCAAGCGACCGCGACGTCGGCCATAACCTGGCGTCCATCAGCCAAGATTATCTTCACGCCCCCATCAGTGTCAACAAACTCCTTGACGAGGGTGTTGAGTTCAACCGTAACACCAAGTCGCCTCAGTTCTGTGACCAATAATCCGCTCATTTCGAAGTCAATTGCCTTCATTAACTTTGAGTCACGCTGAATTAACGTAACTTCAAAGCCACGTTTTTGCAGACTCTCTGCCAATTCTATGCCGACAAACCCCGCTCCAATAATCGCAATACTTTTTGCCCCACATGAAATTTTTTCATCCAATTTATCCATATCTGCTAATGTCCAAAGGCGGCACACTTCAGGAAGGTCAGCACCTGGTAGCGGCAATGGCGCAGGAATAGAACCAGTTGAAATAATTAGTTTGTCATAACTTTCTACAGTTTCTGTACCTGTTTTTAGATCGCGCAATACTACAGTTTTCTGTTCGCGGTTAATGCTACGCGCCTCGCAAAGCACTCGGACATTAACATTGAAACGGCCATGAAAACGCTCTGGAGTCATAACCAATAAAGAATCTCGTTCAGGAATAACCCCACCCAAATGATAAGGCAACCCGCAATTTGCATAAGAGATCTCAGCTCCACGCTCTATCAATAAAATCTCAGCTCTCTCATCAAGACGCCGTAAACGCGCAGCCGCACTCGCTCCCCCCGCAACACCACCAATAATAACCTTCATAATAACTCCAAGTTGTTTTGTTAATGAAATATCAAATTATCAATATATCATGATAATATGATATGAAAAGTAATTTTTTAACTTTTTTCTGTTTTTTTTACAAGCGCTTTCAAGGAAGCATAATTATAGTTTTTAATTCACGAGCGAATTATGAGCTCTCTAATTCAAAACCCAAATTACACTACCTTATTTTCGTACCCTCTGTGCTTAAATCTTCATTTCGTGTCTTTCGTATTTTCGTAGTTTAAAAAACTTATACTGATTTTCTTGCATCAAACTCAGGTAAAGGTTATAGTTACTTTGGAACCATAATTGCTGGATGAATGTGATCTTCTGACGAATCTAATCGAGAAAACAGTGAGGTGATGTTTATGAATTGGTATATTGAAGTATTGAAGAAATATGCAATATTTAAAGGCCGGGCAGGACGAAAAGAGTTTTGGATATTCAGTTTAATAAGTTTTATTATCACTGTTGTTCTTATGAATATTGACTTTGCGATTAATTCGGTTATATCAAGTAATATTGACTCAATGGAAGCATTTATCCAAGTAATATTATCAATGTTTATTCCGTCAATGCTAGGCGCAGGTTTTGTAGTATTCTTACCTTTTTACTCATTGGCAATGTTGATTAACACAGTCGGAAATGTCATAATATTGTATCCTCTTTATTCATTAGCAATATTGATCCCTGCACTAGCAGTAACGGTGAGAAGACTTCACGATATTGGGCACAGTGGTTGGTGGATTCTGATTGGTTGTATTTTTAGTGCAGGGGGGATTATGGATAACATTATCGATTATAGCCCTCCTTCTAAGTCTATATGGATTAACACTATTTTATTTATGGGCATTGTAGGTATTGTTGTTTTGTTGACACTTTGTGCTCGAAGCAGCCAGCCTGGAGCAAACCAATATGGGGCAAGTCCGAAAAAAATTTCCGAATCAGAAACTACTGAAGCCGAAGTGTAATTAAATTTTTATGGACATAATTAAAAATCATTGTCGAGGCGTCAAACAGAGTAAATATTGGATTTTTACTCTAATCAGCATTATTGTTGTTGCTATTCCTGCGATGATTTATTCAAATGTAAAGGAAGACGATTCACAACAAAGGAGCAAAATGAACAAGAATTACTATTTTCACGTGGTAGGACGTTCGCCCAATGCGGACGGCGGGATCTACAGCTACAAAATGGACAGCGCAAATGCCAAGCCGGAACAAATCGGTTTTACTGCGTTAAACGAAGCCAGTTATTTAATATCAGCTCCAGATCGTAAATTATTTTATGCTACTGGACGCGTTGATAAGGACAATTATGTGGCGACACTCCAATTCAATCAAGATCATAGTTTAACCCTTTTGAACACTGTCCCTTCAGAAGGCGCCAGCACCTGCCATTTAACCACAGTTCCAGGCGGAAATTTTCTTTATACTGCCAATTATTCCTCTGGTGACTTTACGGAATTTTCTCTGAAGAACGGTGTTGTTGATAAACTTATCCGAAAAATTGCGCACTCGGGTTCCGGACCCAATAAACCGCGCCAAAACGGCCCGCATCCGCACTATGTCGGGGTTACTCCGGACGAGAAATACGTTTACATTGTCGACCTTGGCATTGACGCTATAAAAGCGTATCCATTTCATCCAGAAAACGGCATTGATATTAATGCGGTAAAAACCTCAAACATCACGCCACGCGGTTCCGGCCCCCGACATTTAGTCTTTGATGGCAGTGGAAAGATTGCATATTTACTCAATGAACTGGGCAACACGGTTATTTCGCTAAGTTATGCGAACGGAATTTTCACACAACTCAACGAAATAAGCACTTTACCGCGATTCTTCAGTGGAAAAAACGACGCTGCCGCAATTAGAATTTCGGCGGATGGACGTTTTCTTTTCGCATCCAATCGCGGCTTTGACTCGATTGCGTGTTTTGAACTCAATGGTGACGGAACAATGAAACTTTATGACTTGGTTTATTCTGGCGGCGGAAAACCGCGCGATATTAATTTTTTGCCAGGCGGAAAAATGTTCGCCGCCGCCAATGAAGCTGGCAATGTCGCGTTTTTCGATTATGACCTGACCACCGGCAAATTAACCCCAAATGGCTTGTCATTCAAAATCCCTGGCGCACTCTGCATCTTCCCAGAATAATTAGTTGGGGAGTTGGAGAGTTGGA
>DLIO01000110.1:23710-26187 GCA_002483765.1 Lentisphaeria bacterium UBA7640
GAGAATTGGAGAGTTGGAGAGTTTAACCACGAAAAAAAAGAGAGGATTGTTTGGAAGATATTTAAGTCAGAATATTTTATTTTCAAGGGACAAATTCCGATTTAAAGCTTTTTAGGATAAATGATTTTTTCCCAATACAGCCATATAAGCATGGGAATGACAACTAAACAGCGCCAATTCAACGCTATTGCCTCATGCCACTCACCGTGAAGGAAATAAAAAAAAGCTCTGATCATTCCACACCCAGGGCATTCTATTCCTGTAATTCGTTTAATCATGCAAAGACAAGTACCGTTTTCAATCCAAGAGATAGGAATGAACCACAACATAACCAGCAAAATGATGCTAAACCATATATTCTTCCATGAATATTGCGGTTTCTTCATTCCCATGATTTAACAAGAGGATTGCCTGCCGCATCTTTGAAAGAATTGGTAAGTATCAAGATGAAATCAATTAATGACCACACCCCACATCCTCCAGCGGTGAGAAGTTGTACAACGCCAATCCCAATGTGTCCAGTGTAAAAGCGATGGATTCCCAAACTGCCCAAAAAGAAGCAAAACAAAAGGGTTGCTAACCAATCTTTCCTAGATGAAGCAATATCAGTTTTCTGACGAACTCCACACTTTGGACAAATTTCAGCTTCTCGGTTAATCGCTTTTCCGCAAGAGTTACAAAATCTCTCATCAGCATTTTGAGTCAGAATTTCCGACATTTCCATACCTCCTCAGTGGTTTTTAATTTAACCTTATAAAAGGTTTTATAAGATAAAAACGGGAACATACCGCACACAAATACTGTTAACCATATTAAAATTTAAATATTGTCCCCGAATTTTGAAAATAGTTTACAGCCTATGACTGACCTTTTAATCCATAATTAATAATGCTTGACCTAGGCATAAATAGCCTTGTTCCCTCTCTTATCTTAATGAATCGAGGGACTTTTTTGCCCCGGCATGCCCCTGTTCGGCAGCCTTACGGAACCATTTTACAGCTTCCGCATAGTCTTTCGTCACCCACTTGCCGAACTCATAACATAACCCGAGACGATATTGCGCATCAGCATATCCCTGTTCGGCAGCCTTACGGAACCATTTTACAGCTTCTGTATAATCTTTCGCCACGCCTTTACCACTAGAGTAGCAATTTCCGAGACGATCTTGCGCATAAGCATCTCCCTGTTCGGCAGCCTTGCGGTACCATTTTACAGCTTCTGAATAATCTTTCGCCACGCCGTTGCCGAGCTCATAACATAACCCGAGCCAAAATTGTGCATCGGCATGTTCCTGTTCGGCAGCCTTGCGGTACCATTTTACAGCTTCTGTATAGTCTTGCTTAACGCCCTCGCCGACATAGTAGCAATATCCTAGATCAAATTGCGCCTTGGCATCCCCCTGTTCGGCAGCCTTACGGTACCATTTTACAGCTTCTGTATAGTCTTGCTTAACGCCCTCGCCGCTATAGTAACATATCCCGAGATAATATTGCGCCACAGCTAATCCCTGTTTAGCAGCATTACGGTACCATTTTACAGCTTCTACATCGTCTTGCTTCACGCCGTCGCCGAACTCATAACATAACCCGAGACGATTTTGCGCCCCAGCATGTCCCTGTTCGGCAGCCTTGCGGTACCATTTTACAGCTTCTGCATAGTCTTGCTTCACACCTTGACCGTACGTATAACTTAACCCGAGACGCCGTTGTGCATCGGCATCTCCCTGTTCGGCAGCCTTGCGGAACCATTTTACAGCTTCTACATCGTCTTGCTTCACGCCGTCGCCGTTAGAGTAGAAACACCCGAGATTATATTGTGCGACGGCATGTCCCTGTTCGGCAGCCTTCCGATACCATTTTGCAGCTTCTGTATAATCTTTCGCGCAAGCCCCGAGAAAACATTGTGCATCGGCATGTCCCTGTTCGGCAGCCTTACGGCACCATTTTACAGCTTCTGTATAATCTTTCGCCACGCCGTCACCGAACACATAACGTAACCCGAGAAGATATTGGGCTTGAGCATGTCCCTGTTCGGCCGCCTCCCGATACCATTTTGCAGCTTCTGTATAGTCTTTCGTCACGCCGTTACCGAGCTCATAACATAACCCGAGACGATATTGGGCTTGAGCATATCCTTGTTCAGCGGCTTTACGGTACCATTTTACAGCTTCCGCATAGTCTTTCGTCACCCCCTTGCCATAAAAATAACATTCTCCGAGACTATTTTGCGCCTCAGCATTCCCCTGTTCGGCAGCCTTACGGTACCATTTTACAGCTTCTGCATAGTCTTGCTTCACACCGTTGCCATTATAGTAACATTCCCCGAGAGCATTTTGCGCCCCAGCATGTCCCTGTTCGGCAGCCTTACGGTACCATTTTACAGCTTCTGCATAGTCTTGCTTCACACCGTTGCCATTATAGTAACATTCCCCGAAAGCATTTTGCGCCACAGCTAATCCCTGTTCGGCAGCCTTACGG
>DLIO01000110.1:26402-26674 GCA_002483765.1 Lentisphaeria bacterium UBA7640
CATAACCCGAGACTATTTTGCGCTCTAGCATCTCCCTGTTCGGCAGCCTTACGGAACCATTTTACAGCTTCTACATCGTCTTGCTTCACGCCGTCGCCATTATAGTAACCTACCCCGAGAGCATATTGCGCCTCAGCATTCCCCTGTTTGGCAGCCTTACGGAACCATTTTACAGCTTCCGCATAGTCTTGCTTCACCCCGTAGCCTTGAATATAATGTAACCCGAGCATATATTGCGCCTCAGCAAGCCCCTGTTCGGCAGCCTTACGGAA
>DLIO01000110.1:26871-28683 GCA_002483765.1 Lentisphaeria bacterium UBA7640
CATAACCCGAGACTATTTTGCGCCGCAGCATCCCCCTTTTTGGCAGCCTCACGGTACGCTGTATAGTCTTCATATTTACCAGCATAACAAAGAACCGATACGCAAAGCGCAGCAACAAATACAGCAATGAATTTACTAGAAAACATATTTCATACTCCTTTCAGATTACATAACAGTTTCGACAATATTCCATTTCGAATAATGGAGCATTATATTTGACAAAACCATTCTGATATCTAGTTTTAATAAAACTACCACTTAAATTAAAAAGTTGAACACAAAGTACAACACTAAAATATCACTAATTTCTTGTTTTCCAATTCCAATGTTAGTGCCATTTGCCAAACGCTTGCAAAGTCCAACTAATCGGCGCAGAAGAAGCTGTCACTAAGCCTGTTAACAGATTTGAGATTAAAAATTTTTTATCTCGTGTTTTTCAAAGAAACCTTTAACCACGCCATGCGGCACGGTTGAAAACGCACAAAAAAAAGAAGGACTGCTTAACCACAGAGAAAACAAAGAAGGTATAAAGTACGCAAAGGAAAAATTTTTGTACTCTTTGTGGTTAGAATAGAGTGTGGAATTAATTCTTTAGTTTATTTCTAAATTGGAGAATTTAACCACATCACAAGCATTCTATATGGCGAGGACAAGCTTTGCTAAAAAACACGAAAGAGGGGTTTTCGCTGTTGCGTTTCTCTCCTAAACCTGTATATTGGTCTTTCTCAATTTTCTGATATAAATAATTTGTTGGATTAATTGAGAAAGCGAATCCGGTGCAATGAATCTCGTGAAAGTCGAGAACTGTTGCGCAACTGTGAGCGGCGAAATGCCGTAAGTCAGAGCTTGGGCCGGATTAATCAAAAATCGCAAAGCAATAACGCGTTGCTTTGCACTGTGCGCATCACACAAAAAAGGAAGCATAAAAATGCTTGTAAAAAGAAAGAAATCCGCTTGCGGAAAAGTTGTAAACTACTGTCATTGTAAGTTTTTCACCCTTGTTGAGCTCCTCATTGTCATTTCCATCATCGCTCTCCTTGCCGCTCTGCTATTGCCAACTTTGGCGAAAGCTAGAGAACGCGGCAAACAAGCAAATTGCGTCAGTAATCTGAAGCAACTCGGGTTGGGGTTAGAAATGTATTGTAACGATTACAAGGATTTCATGCCCTTGGGTTGCGAAGACATGTTTGGTAACAATAACAAACGCTGGTTTGGAACACGTCAAAATTACAACGAAGCATTTGACCCAACGAAAGGATATTTAAGTCCTTATCTCGGCGACAAACAACGGGTAACTGCATGTCCATCAATGATCGCTCACCGCGATGAAGAGTGGAATAACAGTTTTGAAAAAGGCTGTGGCGGCTACGGCTATAACTACTGGTTTTTAGGGAGTCGTTGCTGGGATCAGGGGTATGGGGCGTTTACTACGGCTTCTAAACGTTCGGAGTTTAAGAGTCCCAGTTCAACTGTTGCTTTTTGTGACACCGGCTTTCTCGGTCAAAGCCGGATCATTGAATATAGCATGATTGAATTGCCGGAATGGGTTTTTTCGCCCCCTTATTATGAGCCAGATGGTGGGGGCATGCGTCCTGACCCGACCATTCATTTTCGCCACAATAACCAAGCTAATGTCTTATGGCTTGACGGGCATGTTGATAGCCAGAAAATGTCGTTTACAGTGGATAAGTATTTTACGCATGGCGCTGGTTCGCCAATGTTATGGAATCTTGGGTGGTTCGGCCCAGACGATTTTACTTTGTTTGATCAAAAATAATTGGAGATATTTCGGCTCTTCTGCATTTTGTGTAA
>DLIO01000148.1 GCA_002483765.1 Lentisphaeria bacterium UBA7640
TTGCTCAAAGTAATGAGCTCTGACGTATAGTGTCGCCGTAGATTCCGCACGGCACTTCACAATGAGCAAAAACTTGCAAACTACACCCGATAATAAACATAGCGATGACAGTTTTTTTAAACATTTCGATTTCTCCTATTTGTGTTGGTAAGTGAAAAACTGAAATAAAGTAGCATAGGAAAGAAACAAATTCAATAATATCTTCACCGGCGTCCGGAAAGATTTCTAACTTTAAAATACCATTCAAAAATTAAACTGTGATGAATAGTGATGCTTTATGCGTTGCACAAGTGCAAAAAAAAAGCCCGCCGATTAAGGCGGGCTTGATTTATCTTTCGATCTGAGTTTTAAGCATTTTTAAGGCGCCCTTCGAGCAGATCAAGTTGATCGTTCAAAGCCTTTGGAAGCTTATCGCCAAACCTGGCGTAATGTTCCTTGATGCTGTCGAACTCTTTCTGCCAGCCTTCTTTGTCTACTGAAAGAAGTTCTTTCATATCAGCTTCGCTGACATTGATGCCAGTGCGATCAATCGCATCAGCTGTCGGCATGAAACCAATCGGAGTTTCGATCGCTTTGCCTTCGTTGTCGCAACGTTCGAAAATCCACTTCAGCACACGGCTATTATCCCCAAATCCGGGCCACAACCATTTGCCTTCTGCAGTTTTGCGGAACCAGTTAACAAAGAAAACCTTTGGCAGTTTATCTTCGGTTGATTTTTTACCAACTGCGAGCCAATGTGCGAAATAATCGCCCATATGGTAACCGCAGAATGGCAACATCGCAAACGGATCACGACGAACGGTACCGACTTCAAGGTCGAGTGCGGCCGCAGTGATTTCGGAACCGACAATGGAACCCATAAACACGCCATGCTCCCAAGAAGTAGACTGATGTACTAATGGAATGGTGTTTGGACGACGTCCGCCGAACAAGAATGCGTCAATCGGAACTCCAGCTGGGTCTTCCCATTCAGGAGCAATTGCTGGGCAGTTGCTGGCTTTGGCGGTAAAACGAGCATTCGGATGAGCTGCTGGAGTTGTAGCAGTAGCGGCATTCCACTCTTTGCCTTTCCAGTCGATCAGCGTTCCTTTTGGCTCATCATCAATACCTTCCCACCAAACATCGCCGTCTTCAGTCAATGCGACGTTAGTAAAGATAGTATCTTTTGATGCAGAAATCATTGCATTCGGGTTGGATTCCATATTGGTTCCTGGTGCTACACCGAAGAAACCGGCTTCTGGATTGATCGCATACAAGCGTCCATCTTTGCCATATTTCATCCAAGCAATATCATCACCGATGGTTTCAACTTTCCAATCCTTGATGGTTGGGATAAGCATAGCAAGGTTAGTCTTTCCGCAAGCTGATGGGAAAGCACCAGCGACGTATTTAACTTTTCCAGCCGGACTGGTCAATTTAAGAATCAGCATGTGTTCAGCCAGCCAGCCCTCATCGTGGGCTTGGGCAGAAGCAATACGCAACGCCAAGCATTTTTTACCCAACAATGCATTTCCGCCGTAACCAGAACCAAACGACCAGATTTCGCGGGTTTCAGGAAAATGAGCAATATATTTTTTATCGATCGGAGCACAAGGCCAGAGCCCGTTATCAGATTCACCCTTAGCCAATGGTTTGCCAACAGAGTGAATGCAAGGAATAAATTCACCTTTATCGCCTAGAACTTCGAGTACTTTCGTTCCTACGCGAGTCATGATTATCATATTGGTCACAACATAAGCGGAATCAGTGATTTCAATACCGATTTTGGCAATATCTGAACCAACTGGCCCCATTGAGAATGGAATTATATACATGGTGCGTCCGGTCATGCAACCGTCATAAAGCTCCAGCATGGTTTTTTTCAGTTCTTTCGGATCAATCCAGTTATTAGTTGGACCAGCATCTTCCTGCTTTTCGCTAGCGATGTAAGTACGATTTTCAACGCGTGCTACGTCAGATGGCTCGGAACGGAACAGAAGACTGTTAGGCTTTTTCGCGCTATTCAAACGAGTTGCCAGCCCAGATTCAACCATTTCGTCACATAAACGATCATATTCAGCTTGTGAACCATCGCACCAATAAACTTGGTCTGGCTTGCAGATACCTGCCCATTCTTCGACCCATTTAACCAATTTTTCATTTTTGGTCGGGATCGCATTAGCATAATTAATCATGTTTTCTCCAATTGTCTTTTTACGGTTACTTTACTCGTATTGTACCGGAGTTCTAGTCCGACAAATACATCCAACAAATCTTATTACAATACAGTCTCCGATTACCTTTTTCAACATTTAAAAAATATTTTTTATTATAAACACAGCGCTTATGACAAAAATATTCGTTCGTGAAAACAGCTTAATCCCAAGAGAATTAAATCATTGTTCCTGAGCCAATTTCAAAAGTTTTGACTCTCACCTGTTAATAACTCGTTTTTTTCATGTCAAAGCTATTTTGACACGTCTGATACGAGTTTTATACGAAAATCTCGTAAAAATCTTGATTTTTGTGCGTTAACCCCTCCTCTCGAATTTTCGAGTTATACAATTTTAAGATTAAAAAAACAATCTAAAAGCTTCTA
>DLIO01000011.1:0-26842 GCA_002483765.1 Lentisphaeria bacterium UBA7640
TACACAAAATGCAGAAGAGCCATTTTTTATGTAGAAACTCTTATGTTAGCAGATTATAGAGTCAAAGATATTAGACTAAAGCCGTCAAGGCAAAAAGGAATAAATATGAATAACACCGGTCCAACCTTATCTGAAAACAGAACAACCTATGATCTTCATATTCATTCACACTGGAGTTACGATGCGACCCTCAGTGTCGCTGAAATATTCGAAAAAGCTTCAGCCTACAACCTTAAAACTATTGCAATAACTGACCACCATCATCTGGATTCGTTGACCGAAATAAACATGATATCAAAACAATATCCTGAAATTAATTGCATCCCATCGGCCGAGTTTACGGTCACAACCTCTATTGGCTCAGTCGATCTGCTCTGTTACGGTTTTCCAAAAGAACTTGATAATGACACGAAGAAAATAGTCGATAAATATCATCTTTGGCAGCAGGAAACAGGCATGGCGACGGTAAGAGGTCTGCAAGCATTAGGTTTTAAATATACCGATGATGATTGGCATAATTTACTGAAATCATATAGACCGCAAAAGGTCTTTCCAGTCCAAGGATATACTCATGTAATGGGCCGAGTTGAACGTGAATATTTTTTGAAAAATAGTTTCATCCAAGAAGAAAAAGAGCGCGGCGAGCTATATGAGAAAATGAATGAAAAAATAAAAAGACCATTATATCCAAGGGTTGAAGAAGTAATCCCGACATTAAAACAAGCTGGTGCTTTGGTGGTAATTGCTCATCCATTCGGATATTTCAATAAAAATGACTTAAAACGCATGGATAGGTTAAAAGCAGAATGTGATCTCGATGGAATTGAATGCGCCCATCCAAGCATTCCGCCAGAATTCACTCCTTTCTATCGTGAATATTGCAAAAGGAATAATCTTCTTTCAACTGCTGGCACTGACTGCCACATCGCAACACTGCTCGAAGCTCGTTTTGGGAGACATATAGGATCAGAAGATTGGTGCAAAGAGTTACTTGAAAAACTGAATCACAAAAATTGTTAAGCGACTAATTTTATGATTTATGTGGTTGATTATGCTTTGATGCCTAATCGGCGAAAAACGTATGCCTGCCAATATTCTTTCTGATTATCGCAATATAATTTGAAATATCAAAAACCTCAGATAGAATACAGTTTGTTTTCTATCTGTAACAGGGGATAATTAATTTCTGAAACAGTAAATGAATTAAGGGTTTAACAAAAATTCTAAAACCTCAGGAGGGATTATGAAAGAAGAAAAATCAAAAAAAAGCTCAGGACTAAATGCGAGCGAAGTTTTTAAAATGCAAGACTTGGTCACCAATTCTGAAGGCGCGGTCGTTAGCCGCACCATCGTGGATAAAAAAGCTGGGACAGTAACGTTGTTCGCTTTTGACGCCGGTGAAGGACTAAGCGAACATAGCGCGCCGTTCGACGCGATGGTCACCGTTCTTGAAGGCAAGGTAGAAATCCGGATTGGTGGCGTGCCAAAAAGTTTGCAGGCTGGCGAAAGCATTATCATGCCCGCAAATGTCCCGCACGGTCTCAATGCGACTACCGCATTCAAGATGATGCTGGTAATGATTAAGGCATAACTTTTAATTGCTAAATTAGCGCGCGCATTATGCGCGCGCTAATTTGACCTCCCAAAAACCAGCCAGTGGGAAATTGTGGGAGTATCTGAAATGGCATCCATTACCCAAATTTTCTAAAGGGAAAATTACCGGCTCAAAACAGCCCGTTACATTGGGGTGATTGCAACTATGAAATATTTACACGAGAATATTCACGAGTTTCAGGGAATGAAATAACGATTTTTTAACGAAGAATTGGTTTATTATTTGTAGAGTAATTTGACGCGCTCAATCAACAATTGATGGTCACAAGGAAATGGGAGATGTTCAGCTTCTGGATGTTGCCCTTTGAACCAAGTGATTTGACGGCGCGCTAGTTGCCATGTTGTCGTGATGATTTGTGTTTTCATTGTTTCATAGTCAATGTCGCCTTCTAGGTATTTACCGATCACGGCATAGCCTAGAGCTTGCCACGCGGTTGGTGATTCCAGTAAACCGTTAGCGATAGCGACACGAGCTTCCTCAATCCAACCATTATTGAGCATTGCCTCAGTACGGTGCGCAATCCGCTGTTTCAGCTCTTCGCGTTCTCGCACTAAATTCCAAACGGTCGCGGGCCAGCGCAATTTCGATTGTTTCAGAGTTTGGAGTTTTGTGATTGAGGATCCTGTCAGTTTAAAGACTTCGAAAGCGCGAAGTAGCTTGCGGTGATGTTGTTGCCAACGCTCAAAATCGTCGGGAATGGTTTCACACGTAATATTTTTCAGACGTTCAAATCCATCCGTGCCGTCAAATTCGCGATTCAACTGCGCGCGTAATGTTGGATCACTCGGTAGCGGATCGAGTCCGTACAAAAATGCTTTGATGTACATGCCAGTGCCACCGACGATAATCGGCAGTTTATGGCGTGACCAAACATCATGCACCGCCGCTTCCGCTAATTCCACGAAAGTGTAAACGTCAAGACGTTTATTAAAATCAAAAACATCAATCAGATGATGCCGTATCTCAGCCTGTTCGGCGGCGGTAGGTTTGGCGACACCGATATCCAAACCGCGATAAAGCTGCATGGAATCGGCGGAGATAATTTCACCGTCGCACTCGCGCGCGATATCGAGTGCTAAAGCACTTTTACCGCACGCAGTGGCTCCGGTGATAATTAAAATAGGTTTCATTAACGTTCTAATTTCTTCCAAATCGGCTCAAGATTAATAACTTTTTCTTCACACATTGCTTGATCTATTACTAATGCCGTAACCGCACTTTCCAAACCTTCATTGCCACTGGATTTTGGCGATTTTGCGTTAATCATGCAATCATAGAGTTCCTTCATGATATAAGTGTCGCCACCGCCGTGTCCGTCTGCGCCGAAGTTAATGACTTTTTCGGCTTCTTCTCCAAAACCGCGATACCTAAGAGTGCTGGAATATAGTTCCGCAATCATTGTGCCTTCAGTGCATGAAAAATACATGCGGCGCTCTGGAATGGCATTCGCCATAGTGGCCTGAAATTGTACTTTGATGCCGTTACGATATTGGAGAATGGCAACTTGGGTGTCTTTGAGGTCTTTATCCGAAGTGAACGGCGATGGAACGCGATGCGGGTCATCCCAAGAAGCAAAGGTTTCATTACCGAATTTTTCACGGTGATGTTCGTTTTCCGGTTTAAAATAATCCAAACTACCGAATGCGGCAATCTTAGCAGGCAATGAATCGGCGAACCAATTCAACAAATCGATATCGTGACAGCATTTCTCTAGAATATGAGGTCCAGAAATATTGCTGTGGCGGCGCCAGTTCATCATGATATAGCCGCCATGTGCTGGAGTAATATTTTCATTGGCGTCAATGCTCAGCAATTTTCCAAGTTTTCCACTGGTTAGCAGTTCTTTAACTTTGCAATATAAGTTAGAATAGCGCAACACAAATCCGGTCATAAATTGCAAACCGCTTTTTTGATGAGCGTTGTAAATTTCCTGGCAATCCTCAATGGTGGTTGCTAACGGTTTTTCGCTGAAAACATGTTTTCCTGCCGCAAATGCCGCCAATATTTGTTCTTTGTGATAAGCATTCGGCGAAAATACCAATACCCATTCGACGCCAGGGGTGTTGATCGCGTCTTGGTATGAATCGCAGACTAGAGTATCTGGAGATTTCCAAAGTCCTTTGGCCCGTTCTGCCTGTTTTTTATCTGGGTCATAGGTTGCTAGGATTTTAACTTGATTCTCTGAATCACGCAATAAATTGCCTGAAACGCCGCGTCCACGTCCGCCACATCCGATTACTGCAACGTTGATCTCTTTTGATTTAAGCATTTTTCTCACCTTGTTTTTATTTTTGCATGATTTTTCACGCTTTTAATGGTATAATATACAGCAGGGAGTAAAATATAACATGGATAAAAACCGCAAAATTAATGTCATAATTTCGATGGGTGAAACCCAAGTTCACCGTATGCCTGAACGGATCATGCCCAGAATAAATGCTGATTGTGGTCTGTGGATTTTCCGCTGGGGACGCAATGTTGGTGGCGCGCCACGGCAGCATCAACTTGATCGACATTTCGAGTTTTATAGTATTTCGCACATGTTCAAAGGGGCGGGTTTTTACTGGACACCAGCCGGGGGAACGCAGGAAGTTAAGCCAGGACAATACGTTTTGGCCTCGCCGGGGTTCAAGCAACACTATGGCGGAACTGCACAGGAGAATTATTACGAAGATACGATCAACTTTAGTGGCCCCTTGGCAGATATGATGTTCAAAAGTGGCGTTTTCAGTAATGGAGTTTTTGAACTCGGGTTATCGCGGCGCTTGTTGCCGATAATCGAATTGGCCGCCGATCCGTCCGATCATGGTCAACTGAATGCATGTTCTGCTCTTCATCGTTTGTTGCAAGATTTATATAATCGTCGTTTTCAAGAACAAGGACGCGAACGCTATCCCGAGATCGACGAATTGTTGACACTGATGAAAGAACAACCTGAACGCTGGTGGACGATTGAGGAGATGGCGGAATTTTGCAATATGAGTGACGACCAGTTCCGAAGGGTTTTTCGGGCACGAGTGGGGGTATTACCAAAACTTTATGCTGATCAAATTAAGCTTCACCGAGCATCATCATTGTTGGTGGAAACCAAATTGTCGCTGGCAGAAATAGCGCAAAAATTGGGCTACAAAGATCAATTCCATTTCAGTCGTCGGTTCAAAACGGTAACTGGTTTTCCCCCACGACGCTTCCGTCGCGACGCCATCAAGCAATAAAAAATATACAGCACCTTCTTACGCATCAGCATTGCGAGTCATCAGTTTCCGTTTATTCGCTAACGTGAAGACTCAGGAATGAGATTTTCATGATAAATTTTAACGCAAAAAGGAATTATCTCTCAATTTTTCTTTAGTCGTGGTTGTTTTTCCGTGAGGCATTGTGTATTGTATTCAAAATCGATATATGATAAAAAAGAACACAACAGCAGAGGATGTTTAATGAATAGCGAAAAAGACCTGCGGATGCGTTGCGAAAAATCCAGGCAGTTGATGGTGCTCTCCATCGTTGGAGGTGTTGTTAGCTTGGTTCTTACCGTTGGAGTGATAATTTTTGGAGTTGCAGCTTGGCCGTGGTCAAAATACGGTTCGTGGGCTGGTAATGACGTTTTTGCTTTGATGATTGTGCCGTTCATGATTGCAACCTTGTATTCAATTGCCGCCGCCATCAACGGTTTTATCAGTAGTGCCGCTTACCAGGAAGAGGAAGAGAAAATCCTGTTAGCTAAGCGCAAGGAAAAGATTTCAGCATTTGAGGTCAATGAAGATGTCCGGTTTACCGCTGGGCGTTCTTTGAAGAATTACCAGAAATATGCTCCCTATGTGATTGCAGCACTTGCAGTAATCATCATTGCGGTTTCCATGTTCCTATTTTCCAGCTCCAAGAGTGCCAGACTTGAGGGTACGCAACCAGTTCCAGTCGACGCGTTGGGTTCTGCAGTAGCGGCTATTGTCGCTATGGTATTCAGTATTTTTCCTGGTGTGTTTTTGCTAGGGCAATCGAAAGACTCAATATTCCGCTGGTTACGGCCAGTTGGTGCGTGGTTAACTGCGGGTGCTGCCGTCGCATTGATTGCGGCAATCGGGGCAATCGCTTATTATCGCTATAACATTACTGGATTCAACAGCAGCGCAGCGAAAGTAATTTTCTATAGTTTCTGCGTGCTTGGCATTGAATTAATCTTTATATTTGTGTCGGAATTTTACCGCCCGCGTTCGTTGGAAGCTCAAAGGCCGGTATTTGAAAGCCGTATCTTAGCGCTATTCACTGAACCTGGAGGAGTAGCGAGAAACATCGCAGGGACACTGGATTATCAGTTTGGGTTTAAGGTTTCTGGCACGTGGATTTATGGTTTTGCGGAAAAATTTTTATTCCCTTTGATAATTCTGTGGTTGGTGATTCTTTGGTCTTTTACTTGTATTTCTGAGGTTGGTCCAAATCAACTCGGGATCAGAATGCAATTTGGGCGCATCACTGATATTGCTCCACTGGATCCCGGCGTGTATCTGAAGTTACCTTATCCTTTTGGTAAAATAGTTACTTATTCCTGTGAACAAATCAGCACGATCCAGGTCGGTCCCAAAATGATTGATGCTGATGGCAAGGAGACGCGCCCAGCCTTGGTCGTGTGGGATAAAAAACATTATGCTGAAGAATCTCGATATTTAGTTGCTTCTGAAACTGAAGACAAAACCTCGGCTCCGGTTTCCCTGCTTGGAATTAGTATTCCAATTCAGTATCGGATCAAAAAAGCGGAACTTATTGATTATGCTTTCCGCAATCAAAATTCTGATGCGGCGTTAAAAAATATCGCCGAACAGATCTCGTCAAGATTTTTTGCCAGTGTTTCAATTTTTGATATCATGTCTAGTGGTCGCGAAAAAGCGAGCGGTATTTTACATAAAAACATTCAAGCGGAAGCCGATAAAGCAAAGCTCGGTATTGAAATCGTCAAAGTAAATATTCACGATGCGCATCCGCCAGAAAAAATCGCGCCAGAGTTCCAAAAAGTTATAGGAGCAAGCGAAGAGATGGAGTCTACCATTCTTGAAGCGCGCGCTTACTACAACGATATTGTTCCAATGATCGAAGCACAAAAAGATCGATTGATTGCCGACGCCCATTCTTATGCTTTTCAAGTGAATCATGTTTCTCAAGCAGAGAGTGAACGTTTCTTACGGCAGCTAGTTGCATTCAAAATTATGCCACAGTTCTTCAAGTTGCGTAATTATTTGGATATGTTGGAACAGAGTGCGGGCAATGCTCGTAAATATATCATGAGCGCCAGTTTGGAATACGAAATTTACGAGTTGAACTTGGAGAAAAAAGGACAACTCGATTTAATCGACGCCAATCTTAGTGAAATTAGTCAAAAATAATATAATAAATAACTTAAGGAGCCTGTAAACTATGACGGATGACAACGGAAACACCAAAATAACTAGACATTGGGCAACGATGTTGCTGGGCGTAATTGTCGCGGCAATTTTTTTGACCGTAATTTTTTCTTATCAAGTTGAAGACCGCGAAACGGCACTAGTGATTACGCTCGACAAAGTGTCGAATAATCCGGTCGGAGCTGGTTTGCACTTTCGCTGGCCCTATCCAATCCAGAAGATTGAGAAGTTTGATAATCGCTACCGTGTTTTTGACGGTAATGTCGGACGGCTTGAAGAAACTTTGACCAAAGATGGACACAACGTTATCGTTGGTATTTATACCATCTATAAAATTATCGATCCAGTTGCTTTCTTTAAAAAATTGGTTGATGTAACCAATGCTGAAGATACTTTGAACGCGTGGATGCGGAGCGTAAAAACTGAAACTTTTGGGCGTTACGATTTTAATCAATTGGTTAATGTCAACCCCAAAGAGATGAAGCTTAGCGAAATAGAACAAGAGATGCTTGCGAAATTGCGCGTTACCGCCAAAGACTACGGCATGGAGATCAAATCAGTCGGCATCAAAGCGATTAATATTCCAGAAACGATCACGGAGTCAGTGTTTACTCGCATGAAAAATGAACGCGCAAAAGAGGCTGCGACATTCCGCGCTAGAGGCAAACGCGAAGCAGAAAAAATCCGTACGGAAGCCGATACTAAATCTAGAAAAGTTTTAGCGGAAGCAGAAGCTGAAGCACAAATCATCCGTTCTAAAGGTGATGCCGAAGCAGCTCAGCATTATGCCGTTTTTAAACAGGATCCTGAGCTGGCGATATTCCTACGCAAGCTGGAGTCACTAAGACGGGTTATGCAGGATAAAACAACGTTGATTTTGGATACTAATTCGGCACCGTTTGATATTCTGAAAATGGATTCAGACTCACTGAAGCCTCCTGCCGAAAACATCGTTAAATGACGCGTAAGAGGATTTATTAATGGACAATTCAAAAGAAAAAAGAGCATTAGAGCCAACTGGATTATTTGATCTCGGGCAAAAAGCCTTGATTAGATTGAGTAAGGCACTGTTTCTAATGATGGTGGTGATTATCACCGGGATGTTGATTTATTATATTACCGCCAGCGGACTTTGTTCCGTAAAACCCCAAGAAGCGGCAATTGTCTTGCGTTTTGGGAAATATGTTACCACTCACACAGAGGGTTGGCATTGGTACCCGCCCGCGCCAATCTATTCATTCGTTTATGTCCAAACCAGTCAGCAACGGTTGGACGTATCATTTGAAGCATTAAGAGAGCGGCAGATGGTGGGAGTCGAAACCGGCAGCACCAACTTGGTTCCTGGTTCAGATTTTTATCTCTTGACTGGAGATAGTAATATCATCCACACTTCATGGCGGACTCAATATCGCGTTACTAATCCCAAGAAATATTATGAAGCTATTTTGGGGCCGAAAAATCCACTGAGACCGGATCAAGTTCAAGTCGACCCGATAACCAATGTAACGCAGGGGATACGCGGTCCAGAAACTATGATTAGAAACATTCTAGGTAGTGTGATTCTTAAAACTACAGCGTCAAGTAAAGTTGACAGTTTGCTGTATGAAGATAAAGAAGCCTATCGCAATGAAGTTACTAGAGGACTGATTGCTGAGATTGCTAAAATTGATGCCGGTATCGAGATTGATGGACTTCAACTCAATCAAGTACAGCCACCATTGCCAACACGCAAAGCTTTTAGCGAGGTGACTGAAGCCAATCAAATACGTGGGACCTTGATTGAGCAGGCGGAACAGTATCGCGTCAACCTTGAGAATGACACTCAAGTGCAGGCGCAACTGATAAGATCATATGCCGAAACTTACAGCACCAAAGTGGTCGCTCAAGTCGAATCTGAAAGTATCTATTTTAAAAATATTTATGAACAATACAAGGACAATCCAGGAACGGTGCTTACCGCGCTTTACAACAATACTTTGACTAATGTACTTAGCGCGGTTGATGAAAAATACATCATCAGTAGCTCTGGTGACAAACATCGTCAAGTTAGGTTGAAAATTAATCCTGAGCCTAAAAGGACTGCAGTTGAACCGGAAGGGGCGCGTTAATTATGGAAAATGTAATGAAAAAAGAAGTGCAGAAAGAGATGCAGGAGAATTCACACGGCCAGCTCCACGAACATAAGCATGACCACAATCGTGGAGAACATAAAGGGCACAATCATGACGACCTAGCGAAAGGTTCATCCTGTCCAACTTGCGGGAATATTTCCGATGGCACTGGGCACGACCGTTCAATGGGACGGCTATCGTTCGCTTTACTTGGAGGTTGTTTTACCCTTAATTCATACCTGTTGCAGTGGTTTTTGCCTAATTATAAAATGGCCGCTGAATTCAGTGCTTTAACTGGCGCGCTAATTCTGGCAATGCCGATTATCATGACTGCGATTAAAGATTTGTGGAATGGCAAAGTATACATGAATGAGTTAGTGGCTTTGGCAATCTTGGCAACTATTGCTGGAGGTGACTTTCAAACCGCGGGCTTGATTGCTTTTTTCCTGTTGTTGACCATTATTATCGAGTCGCGTACCGCGAGTGGGGCACAGCGTTCAATTGAGGAGTTGATTAAGTTAACGCCGAACACTGCGCATCTCTTTCGTGACGGGGCCGAGATTGATATCGAGGCCAGCGAACTTAAAGTAGGGGATATAGTCAGAGTGCGCGCTGGTGAAAACTTTCCTGTTGATGGCAGAATAACCAGTGGCGAAAGCATAGTGAATCAAGCATCGATTACTGGCGAGTCATTACCGGTGGACAAAGCGGTTAACGACGATGTTTATGCGGGAACGCAAAACCTTACAGGTGGTGTGGAGATTAAGGTTACCAAGGTTGGTGAAGACACTACGCTTGGTAAAGTTAAAGAGATGATTATGGCAGCAGAACACTCCAAAACGCCAATCGTCCGCATTATTGATAATTATGCTGGCTACTATACTCCAACCGTATTGATGCTCGCTGGTGTGACTTGGTGGTTTTCCGATGGCAATATGCGTCAAGTTATTACTTTGATGGTGATCGCGTGTCCATGCGCCATTGTTCTGGCGACTCCAACAGCGGTAGTAGCGACAGTTGCCGCCGCCGCCCGACTTGGTATTTTGATTAAAAATGTTGGACATCTCGAATTGGCAGCAAAAATACGGACGTTTGTTTTTGATAAAACTGGTACGTTAACTAATGGTTTACTTTCGGTAGTGCGCCTCAATCCCTTTGAAGGGACTGAACCGGCAGAGTTATTGCGTATCGCCACTAGTGCTGAACAATATAGCAATCACCCGACAGCCAAAGCAATGCTGAAACTAGCGCAGGAAGCAGAAATTACGCTAAGTGAAGCTGTTACTTTCTCAGAAATCCACGGCAAAGGTGTTTCAGTCACCTTGGAAGGGAAAAAGTGCTTGGTCGGACGTGCGGCGTGGTTGACTGAACTTGGATATATTATTCCTCCCGAAGGCGAAGAGGCCGACAATCTAAGCATTGTCTATGTCGCTTGGGATGAAAAGATTATCGGTTGGCTCGGGCTACGCGATAAATTGCGTAATGAGTCTGCTCAGATGATTACCGACTTGAGAGAACTCGGAATTCGCCACTGCGCAATGGTTACCGGAGACCGGCATTCTGTCGCACAAGCGGTGGCCGCTCAACTTAATATTGATGAATTTCGTAGTGAATGCTTGCCTGAAGGCAAAGTTGAATATGTCAACGAAGCGTCGAAGAATTCTATGGTCGCGGTTGTTGGCGACGGGGTTAACGACGCTCCGGCACTGGCCGCTGGCGATCTTGGCATAGCTATGGGCGCCATCGGTAGTGACATTGCTATCAGTAGCGCGTCCATTGCGTTGATGAATAATGACCTGCGCCGTATTCCAGCTCTAGTGGTGTTGTCCCGTCAAATGCGCATGATTATTAATCAAAACCTGTTTATTGGCATGGTTTTTGTGTTTGGCGGTATGCTACTTGCGGTGCTTGATCTGATGACCCCGATTGCTGCTGCTGTATTTCACACCTTAAGCACATTACTGATTATTTTTAATAGTGCGCGTTTAATGCGCAGCGGTGAGGAATTAACCTTAACCAAATATGATGACAAATTATAGGATTTAAACTATGGCAGATCACAACCCGATAGTAAGTACGGTCGGATTGACCAAAATATTCCGGGACTTCTGGGGACGCCCTAAAGCAAAGGCCGTTAACGACGTTGACTTTAATGTTTATCCCGGTGAAGTGGTCGGATTGCTCGGACCCAATGGTTGCGGAAAATCGACTACGGTAAAGATGTTGTTGGGGCTATTGTATCCAACCGCTGGTACTTTATCTGTAATGGGACGTTCACCCCGGGCAGTAGAAACTAAACGTGAAATAGGGTATTTACCTGAAGAATCTTATCTTTACAAATATCTGACCGCGATAGAGACCCTAGATTTTTTCGGAGCTTTGTTTGGTTTATCTGCTCAGGAAAGAAAGTTGCGTTCAGAGCAATTACTGGATATGGTTGGCTTGGGTCATGCCCGTCGCCGCCGTGTTGGCGAATTTTCGAAAGGGATGACGCGCCGTATCGGTTTAGCACAGGCGATGATCAACGATCCCGCATTATTGATTTTGGACGAACCGACTTCCGGACTTGACCCGCTTGGTTGTAAAGAAGTGAAAGACCTGATCATGCACCTGAAAAAACGCGGTAAAACGGTGATCATCACCAGTCACATGCTGAGTGATGTGGAAGATGTTTGCGATCGCGTAATGATCATGTACGGCGGTAAGATTCGAGCAACTGGAACGTTAAATGAACTCTTGACTATCACTGAAGCGAGTAGAATTATAACGCCAGTGCTTTCGCCTGAGGTTACCAACCGAGTAATACAAATCCTGCGTGATAATTTTGGTGAAGAAGAAGATTTTAAGATCGATCATCCGCGGAAAAGTTTGGAGAATTTCTTTCTTGAAGTTATTGAAACCGCACGCCATGACAGTGTTGAAACTGCTGGCGTACTTGGTGGTGGACATATTGCTGATTACTTGAGTGAAGAATTGCCCCAGTCGGCGTTGCTTCAAGAGTTGGCACAGAATGGACAAAAGCCTGAACCAACAATAGTAGAACCGGCGAAAACTGTTGAAGAAGGGATCGAAGAAGAGAATATCAAGCTAGAACAATTAACCGAAGAAGTTAAGGTTCAAGAACCTAAAGACGACTCTGTCGACAAAATACTAGCAGGCGCTGAAAAACTTAAAGCGGCCAACGAAAAGCTTGAAGATCTGTTATCCGGACGCTGATTGAGTACACTGTAAACGAGAGAATTGATATATGGGCCCTTTTCTAGGAATTGTAAAGCTGACCATTAAAACAGCGTTAAGGTCAAATGTTTTCCAGCTGCTATTGCTGGTATTGCTGTTTTGTATTACTTTTATCCCAACTACCATCGCTGGAGACGGTACTGCTCAGGGGTACATTCAGGTGTCGCTGAAGTACAGTTTGGCTGCGATTGGATTTATTTTATCATTATCATCAATCTGGCTTGGCTGCTTTATGATGTCGAGAGACACTGAAACCTATCAGATTCACATGGTGGTTAGTAAGTCCGTTTCACGGACGACCGTCTGGCTAGGGAAATGGTTTGGCATTGTCTTAATTCATCTATCGCTATTGCTGCTGTCAGCGGCAACCATCTATTTTATCGTTTCCTATCAGTATCATCGTCAAGATTTTTCTGAAAAAGAACGTGTGCGAATTCAGAATGAAGTAATGGTGGCGCGGCGTGTCTATTATCCCAAAATGCCCAACATGGATAATATTGCCAAGCAAGAATTGACCCGTCGGGTTGAAATGAATAAAAAAATTGGGAAAGAAGTTGATGAATCCTCGGCAAGCATGAATAAAATGCTCCAAGACATCAAACGCGAAGTTATCGGTAATTATTCGCAAATTCCATTTAATAGTATGCGTGAATGGTCTTACGAAGGATTACCGATCAATTATGATGGGCCAGTTTTCCTGCGTTTTCGGCTCTATGTCAATAAAATTGGTGGTAATGACCAACGACTTTCAAACGGACTCTGGGTCGCTGGTTTTCCTGTGCCCGAGGAGGCCAACTCAGAGCCTGCGAAAAATGTGTTTGAACAAAAATCGGCGGGGAAACAAAAATATAAGTTTGTCCCTCAGGCGTTAAGCAATGGGCCAGAACAGATTATGACCGGGGAATTCCATGAGCGCGTGTTGGACTCCAGGTTTATTAGTCCGGATGGGATGATGCTGACCGCGTTCCAAAACTTTGACCCACAGCGGGCACAGCTCTTTTTTCAGCCGGCAGACGGGCCGAAAATATTAATTAGTGCCAGTAATTTTACTGACAACTATTTCCGTGCGGTCTTAGTTTTGTTTTTGCAACTTATAATTATGGCCGGGCTGGGCTGCGCGGCGGCGTCAGTGTTATCCATGCCAATGGCGATATTTGTGGTGATCTCTTACGTTATAGCTGGTAGTTTTTCAATAATATTGAGCGGATCGTCGTATATTAGCGGTGTCGCTGATCATATCGGTTATTACATGGGTAATATTCTATTGTTGGTTATTATTCCGATGCAGGCATTTGAAATTACACATTTTGTTTCAGGCGGTGAACTCATAGAATTTAAGCTTATTGGAACTATTTTCTTAAAATATTTCATCTTGAGGGCATTGCCGTTGTTTATCCTAGGAATTTGGTTATATAACCGCAGAGAAATGGGATTGGTGATTAGAAAATGAGTAAATTTAAAATATTAGTTGTAAATCTTTCACTGTTACTGATTACCGCGATTTTGGTGGTCGCCATCAATTGGTCATCTGTCAGAATGAATGGTTTAATCAAAGAAAACAATCTTCATGCCACCGGGCAGATCAAAAATGCGCCGCCAATGGTCGTGTTTACGACTGTCGCGCTCGGTAGCTTTCGAGGTATTTTAGCCGATATTCTCTGGTTGCGCGCGGCCTCGCTCCAGGATTCTGGCAATTATTTTGAAATGGTGCAACTGGCATACTGGATTACCGAGCTTCAACCACGTTTTTCCGGAGCCACCGCCTATCTCGCATGGAATATGGCCTACAATATTTCGGTAACATGTTCGCAGCCAGAAGACCGTTGGCGCTGGATTCAAGAGGGGATTCGTTTGATCCGCGACAAAGCGATTGATTATAATCCGAGCGATCCATTGATCTACAAAGAGCTCGGCTGGATTTTTCAGCATAAGGTGGGCAATGTTCTTGATGATGCCAATAAATATTACAAAAATCATCTGGCGATAGATATGGAAAACATTATCGGAGCGAAACCGGATTGGAGCAAATTTGTGGCCGCGCCAAAAGATGAAGAAGCGTTTAAAGCTATCTACAGAAAAGATAATCCATTCTGGCAAGCGCTGGAGGCGGCTGGTTTTAACTCACTTAGCGAACTTTATGATGATTTTGTAAAAAATAACGGTAAAATGCCGGAAAAAATGTTAACAGAAATGGCCGCGGTAAAATCTATCGTGGATATTGAACATTATCTGCGACGCCAGTGGTTATGGAATAAATTTCGACTTGATGCCGATCTTATTTACCAGATTAATTCTCAATACGGGGCTTTGGACTGGCGCCTTCCTGAAGCACAAGCAATCTACTGGGCGACCAAAGGACTAGAGATGACCGTGGGAAACCGCGACTTGTCGTGCGAACGAATGATCACGCAAGCTCTGAAGGATGCTTTTGTCAGTGGACGCCTACTGTGGCTTGACCGGCAGAATCATGAAAATATTATTCTAGCGCCGAATTTTAACGTTATTGACGCAGTTTCTGACGCTTATGAAAAAGCTTATCTGGAGAACAATAAACAATCCAGTTTCCGCTCCGCAAAACTTAATTTCTATAAAGAAGCGATCACACTGTTGTATAATTATGGAATGTTCAGCAAAGCGAAGGAGTATTACCAAAAATTACGCAAAGAAGAACCCGGCGCACATCGTTTGCGCCTGGAAGAATTTGTGATGAGAGAATGGGCGGAAGATGTTCGCGACGCTAGCGTAAAACAAGCCACCGACATCATTGCCGGATTTATTTTTCGCGCTTGTAACTATATTGTTTTAGGTGACGATGACGCAGCGTTAGCTCAGGAACGTATGGCGTCTTATATCTACAATAATTACAGTCAAGCAACGGCGGATATTAAACAACGCGTTGGTTTGGCACCTTATGCACAGATCAAAAAATCAGTGACCGATGCTTGCCTGCAAAACTTCCCACCTGCAATGGCGGCGATTTTACGCGAACGCCTTGCACAAGAAGCGGCGGCACGCGGTGAAAAGTTATCGACCACACCGCGTACAACTTTGCCGTCTTCAAGATCTTTGTTACCGATCCCAAACCGCTAACAAAGATTGGTAAAGAAAGTATAAATCCCAGATTAAAGTTCAGGGATACGTAACACTCCACCGGTATCTGCACTAGTTGCGCATAATGCGTAACGAGCGAGCCAGCCAGTTAACGCTTTGGGTTTATATGGTGCCATGTTACTACGGCGTTTTGCCAACTCGGCATCATCAACCTGTAATTTGAGAATTCGTTTGGGAATATCAATCTCTATCATGTCGCCGGGTTCAACCAATCCGATGATCCCGCCTGCCGCGGCTTCCGGACTGACATGCCCGATGCAAGCTCCGTGTGTGCCACCAGAGAAACGCCCATCAGTCACCAATGCGACTTTTTCGCCTAATCCGCTACCCATAATATAACTGGTTGGTGCTAACATCTCCTGCATGCCGGGACCGCCTTTGGGGCCTTCGTAGCGAATGACCACGACATCGCCGGCCTTTACTTTGCCGCCGAGGATACCAGTGCAAGCGTCTTCCTGACTTTCGAAAATCACGGCTGGGCCGCAATGTTGGTGCATTGCTTTCGCTACTCCCGCGGTTTTAACAACGCAACCATTTTCTGCTAGGTTGCCGAATAAAATTGCCAGCCCGCCTTCTTGGCTGTAGGGATCTTCAATAGTGCGAATGACCTCGCCGTCGGCATCGTCTGCTTCGGCGAATTGTTCGCCAAGAGTACGTCCCGAAACTGTCGGCGCGCTGCTGTCCAGCATGCCTGGTAAGCGGTTAAGTTCTTTCATGATCGCCATAATACCACCAACCCGTCCGAGGTCTTCACCAATATGCAGTTGAACTGATGGCGAAAGTTTACAAATATTCGGAGTAGTGCGACTAATACGGTCAATCTCTTTCAAATCTAGTTTAGTCCCAGCTTCGGCGGCGATCGCTAGAGTGTGCAAAATTGTGTTCGAACTGCCACCCATGGCCATATCTAACCGCAATGCGTTGGTAAACGCGATCGGCGAAGCAAAATCGCGAGCAGTCAGAGCGTTCGGCTCAAGCGCCATTTCGACAGCGCGCCGCGCCGCGTGGCGCCATAATTCGATGCGCTTAGGGTCAGTGGCGATAATGGTGCCATTGCCCGGTAACGCTATTCCTAACGCCTCGCAAAGACAGTTCATGCTGTTGGCTGTAAACATTCCAGAACACGATCCGGCTCCGGGACAGGATTTACATTCCATGTTGTCCAGCTCGGAATCGCTGATTTCTCCGATACGATGTTGCGCCACACCCTCAAAAATAGTTATCAAATCGGCGCTGGAGCCATCAGGTTTTTTCCCGGCTGCCATCGGGCCGCCGGAAGCAAAGATTGTTGGAATATTGAGGCGCATTGCTCCCATTAACATACCAGGAACAATTTTATCGCAATTTGGAATACAGATCATCGCGTCAAATGGATGAGCCATACCCATCGATTCAACAGTGTCAGCAATAATTTCGCGACTTGGCAGTGAATATTTCATTCCGACATGACCCATCGCGATGCCGTCACAAATGGCCATAGTATTGAACTCCATCGGAACGCCGCCGGCTTTGCGAATTTCATCACAGATCAGCGCTCCGACTTGATTGAGGTGACAATGACCCGGCACGATGGTGGTGTATGAATTGCAAACGCCGATAAAGGGTTTGCTAAAATCTTCACGTTTAATTCCGGTAGCGGCCATGAGTGCTCGATGTGGCGCTCTTTCCGGTCCTGCTTTCATGATATTACTGCGCATATTTCCTCCTGGTTCAGGTTGATTTTATCTAAAAATGGAGTATTAATATAATTTAGTTGTTCCTTTAAACAATCTCTGTAGCCAAATTTTAAGGATAAAAATGTTTGACAATTTAACTGATAGACTTCAAGATACATTTAGACGCTTGCGTGGACAGGCTCGCTTAAGCGAAAATAATATCACCGATGCACTGAGTGAAATCCGCATTGCCCTGCTCGAAGCCGACGTCAATCTGGCGGTCGTCAAAGGATTTATCGAAACGATTAAAACCGATTGTATCGGAGCTGATGTGGTAAAAAGTGTCACGCCTGGTCAGCAAGTCGTTAAAATAGTTCACGACCGTCTTGTTGAGTTAATGGGCGAAGAACAGGTTGAACTCAACCTGCAATCTCGACCAGCCGTCATTATGATGGTCGGACTTCATGGTAGCGGTAAAACTACTACTGCCGGTAAACTGGCGTTGCGTCTTAAAAAAGAGAAAAAACAGGTGATGCTGGTTGCGGGCGATATCTACCGCCCCGCCGCGATTGACCAGCTGGAAGTGCTTGGAAATGAGATTGGCGTTCCCGTATTTGCCGACCGTGCTGCCACTGATGTCGCCATGCTCTCGCGCAATGCTATTGAACGTGCCAAGCTGGAACATCGTGATGTAGTAATTATTGATACTGCGGGGCGCCTCCAGATCGATGAAACCATGATTCAGGAGCTTGTTAGAATTTCCCAAGCGTCGCGTGCTGATGAAATTTTATTGGTAGCGGATGCCGCGCTTGGGCAGGAAGCGGTTTCAGTGTCAGAGCATTTCCACAAAGCCCTTGGACTTACTGGAATTGTCTTGACCAAGCTTGACGGCGATTCGCGCGGTGGTGCCGCGCTTTCCATGCGCAAAGTCACTGGTTGTCCAATTAAACTGATTGGTACTGGTGAAAAACTGGAAAATCTCGAGATATTTTATCCAGAACGCATGGCATCACGTATTCTAGGCATGGGGGATGTCGTTTCACTTGTGGAACGTGCCGCCGAAAAAATCGATGAAGATGCCGCCGCGAAACTCCAAGAGAAACTCAAGAAAAATCAATTTGATTTTGATGATTTCTTGATGCAACTGCGCCAAATTAACAACATGGGTGGCGCGGAGTCAGTGCTGAAGATGTTGCCCGGTGGCAAACAACTAACTGGTGCGCTGAATAGTTTCGATCCTAAACATTTCGCGCGCATGGAAGCTATTATCTGTTCCATGACCGCCAAAGAACGCCGCACTCCTGATTTGATTGATTTTTCACGTCGTAAACGTATCGCCAAAGGTAGTGGCACCTCGCTCGAAGGCGTTTCGCAGTTGATAAAACAGTTTACTGATATGCGTAAAATGATGAAAAAGAGCGGCATATTGGGACGTTTATTATCCGGCAATGTCGATTCTGAAATGAATACCGCATCGCTGATGAACACTATTTCTGGCGAAGGCTATACCGGAAGCGCATTAAGTCGCGATGAGAAAAATCGTCGCAGAAAACTCGAGAAGCAGAAAAAGAAACAGCGCCAAAAACAGCGCAAAAAAAGATAAAATCATATAGGAAAATATAAATGTTTGGTTTAATTATTGCTATTGTTGCCGGAATTGTTGTTGCAACGGTATTTATTCTCCCACAAGCCATCGGCTGGGGTTGGATTTTTGGCGTTTCTATGTTCGTGTTAACGGTGATTTTGGTGCATCTGTTAATCAGCCTTATTATTCGCAAGGATATCAAACGCATTACCACCAATATCCAGAATATTTTGACGGAAAGTCAACATAAAACCGAATTCCGCCAACAACAATTTATGCGCCGCCCCATCGGCAGTCCACAAATGATGATGCAGATTTTGGAAAAAGAACAGAACGAGGGCATTCGCCGTGCCGTCGAAGAATGCGCAAAACTGGAACCATTATGTAAATGGAATTTGATGGTGCATTGGCAAATTAATACCATGAAAGTGCCGCTTTATTTTCAACTCAAGGATTTTGATAATCTAGATCAGGCTCTGAAAAAATGTCTGCTCGTTGATAGCCAAATTATTGGGATTAAATTGGCGCGTCTTTATAAAACCAAAGACAGTAAGCTGGATAAGTTTTTTAAGAAAAAATGTGCCCATTCCAAGTCTGATAGTGCCGTGCTGTTATATTCGACTTATGCATGGATGCTGGTCAAGCAGCAGCGTTACGCCGAAGCGCTGAAGGTTCTGGTTGACGCGAAGAAGAAGACCGACAACGAGGTGATCTTGAGAAATTGGGAGCATTTGGCGAATGACCGTCCTAAACAGTTTTCCAATTCTGGACTTGGACAAGTGTGGTATGCACTGGGTCTGGAAGAGATGAAACAAGCGAAAGTCAAACAACGCCGCAAAGGCGCATTCTAACCCACGATAATTTTTAAACACATCATAAATATGTGGTAATTTTGCTTTCTTAAACTCGCGCGCGCATTATGCGCGCGCAAGTTTAAAGAGACAGAGATAGACAATGCAGACTATTGGGAACAGCGTTTGTAATTTCCTGAATATCTTTAGTGGATAAAGAATACGATTATAGCAGCGACGATCGCGAGCATAAAGAACGTAAAGAAAGTGATTTTCCACGCGCTCCATGGTCGTTCGCCTTGAACTTCACCAGTTCGGGCATTGACCAAAAATATAAATTGCTGATTATGAAACTGGAATAGATTGACCCAAGTCGGCAATAAAATCAATTTGAATTCAATATTGTCATTAATGATATTTACAGTATGGATGCGCTGTTCGTCGCCACCAATGTCGCGGCGGATAAATTCCCGGACGCGAGGTTCAATCTGTCTTTGGGCATCAGAAAAACCGGCCGCCAGCGGCACGGCATAGCTTTGTTCCTGGTTTCCACGAATCAGATCCGGTTGATATTCTCCAAGCTCCGCGAGTCCCCATGGCTCCAGTTCGCGCACTAATTTTTCAGGTAATGAATGATTTGCCGGCACTAAAATATTTATAAAATGATGTTTGATCATTCCTGCCGCTGGATACCAGCGGGTTCGACGTTCTTGCCGGGTTCTTTGTACGGTTTTGCCATTTACGGTCGTGGTGTAACTTACGGTTACGTAATAATATTCACCACGTTGACCTGTGTATGGCGCGGAAGTTTCACAATCATAAGTCCAGTACGGCAGGTAAATCCCCTTGAATTTGTCGATACGCGCCTGCTTTTTTATTTTACTGGGCAGAAACCATCTGGAACTTAACCATTGACGAAAATGTTGCAGGGCGTCTTCGCGAGTGATTTTAAATGGCAATACTGCGCTTGGACGTAGTGGACGCGTGCTGTATTCGGCAGCAACTATTGGGGAATCGCAATATTGGCAACGGTCGGCAGTGACATTTTCAGGGAACTGCTGTTCAGCACCACAGTTCTCACAATTTGCGACAATATATTCTGGAACTTCCGCTTGCTCATCCAGTTCTGACAGCGTTTGCAGATAATCAGAGTTCTCAGCTGAAAAATCGGAAGTACGGATAATAGTTTGTTGGCTTTCACAGTGCCGACAGAACAACGCATTATGTTTTGCAGAAAACTCCAGCTCTTTACCGCAGTTGGGACACGGTTTATGTTTGCCACCCATCAAGACACTCCAGGTTGTATAGATTTTTTCAAATATAAACCCAAAAGACAATTTGACAAATTTAAGTTATGCAGTCATTTATAAAGTTACACTTTCTTCAGTAAACTACAGGAGCTTAAAATGGGATTTTTTAATATTTTCAAGGGACAATTTATTGATGTCATTGAATGGCCGGATGAAAATCCACAAGTTTTGGTGCACCGTTTTGATCGGCACAATAATGAAATTAAAATGGGCGCAAGATTGATTGTTCGTTCCGGTCAAAAGGCGATATTTGTTAATGAAGGCAAAATTGCTGATCATTTTGGCCCCGGGACTTATAAATTACATACCAAGAATATGCCGATTTTGACCACGCTACTGAGTTTGCCCTATAATTTTCAATCGCCATTCAAGGCTGAAGTCTATTTTATTAGAACTACAGAACAACTTGATCGCAAATGGGGCACCTCGACGCCGGTAATGATGCGCGATGCCGACTTTGGCATTATCCGTCTGCGGGCACGAGGCAATTTCTCCTATAAAGTTGGTGAATCGAATGATATGTTGGCGCGTTTTTCAGGCGCACGTTCCGAATTTACTTGTGATGATATCGAAGGACAGATGAAAGCGAAAGTTGTTTCCGCTATCTCTGACGCTCTCGGTGAATTGAAGGTTGCCGCACTCGATCTGGCGGCGATGTATAATGAAATCGGCGCGCTAATACACCAAAACCTCGGGGCAATATTTTCGGCCCAAGGCTTTGAACTAATTTCGTTCACTGTAGAGAATATTTCATTGCCGGAAGCCGTTAATGAAGCGATGGATAAACGTTCCAGCCTTGGCGCGCTTAATGGAGTAATGGGACAATATACACAACTCCAAGCGGCCGACGCCATGCGTGCCGCTGCCGAAAATCCTGGTGGCGCGGGCAATATGATGGGCGTGTTGATGGGAGCGCAACTTGGCAATACTGCCGGCGCAGCCGTTCAGCAGGGTGTTGGCGCGGCTCCACCACCATTACCAGTGGCGCCGGTCTTTTTTGTCGCCAGTGATGGCGGACAATCTGGGCCGTTTGATCTTGCTACACTAAAAGCTAATGCTGCCAATGGCTCTTTTACCGCTGAAACTCTGGTTTGGCGTAACGGTATGGCCGAATGGCAACCAGCCAAGTCAATTCCTGAGCTCGCGGCCATTTTGCCGTCAGTTCCTCCCCCACTACCGAAATAGTGACAAACCAAATGAAATTTGTGGCAATTACCGGGCCCACGGCTTCGGGAAAAACTGCGTTGGCAGTTAATCTCGCGCGGCATTTCAACGGGGAAATCATTAGTGCCGATTCTCGACAGGTGTTTCGGGGTATGGATATTGGAACCGGCAAGGATTTGGCGGAATATCAGGAAATCCCGTATCATCTTATTGATATTATCGACCCGACCGAAATCTACCACTTAAAACGCTTTATGGATGATTCCGCCACGGCGTTAGCTGGAATAATAAAGCGTGGAGCTTTACCGTTTTTTTGTGGCGGCACGGCATTATATCTAGATGCAATTTTGCGTGGTTACGAATTGAGCGGTGGCGAACCCGATTTTTTACGGCGCGATGAATTGCGTGGTAAAAGCGCTGCCGAACTGGCAAAACGCTTGCGCACTTTGTCGCCGGAACTTTACCAATCGCTCGACGCTCCCGGATTGAACAATCATGAACGACTTCTACGCAGGTTGGAAAAAGCCGAAAAATCCCAGGAGATCACGGTAAACCATGAAATCTTCAAACGTTGCGAAAAATTGATTATCGGTGTTTATTTTCCACGTTCAGAGATTCGGAAACGGATTAAGGAACGCTTAGAACGCCGTCTATCTGAAGGGATGATTGAAGAAGTGGCAAAATTACATGACAACGCTGGCGTCAGCTGGAAACGCTTAGAGTTGTTTGGTTTGGAATACCGTGCTATCGCGGAATACTTGCAGGGCAAGATCGATCTTGAGACGATGCGCAGTTCGCTATTAATCAAAATTCGCCAATTTGCCAAACGTCAGGATATCTGGTTCCGCAAAATGGAACGCAATGGCCTGGTCATCCACTGGATTGAACGCGGTGATTATGAACAATCGGCAAAATTAGTGGAAGATTTTTTAAATCATCGCCAGCTCCCGCAACCAGCGATTCGGTTGAACAATATCCGTTACGGTTGAACTTTGACTCTGGAATTTTCTTTCACTTTGAATACCCAAAAAAAACCCTTTTCGAACTGTTGTTCCAGTAACCCTGCAGTGCGCAGTTCCAAAAGCAGTTTAAATATTCCGGCATTATCATCATCATAATCAGCAATATGATCAGGATTTACCCTGGTGATTCCGGCCAGCAAGTAATCCGCGTTGGTTTCGGTGATTTCGCGCCACAAATCATGAGCAGATTGAGGCAATGGATTAAGATACTTGCTTTGAAAATATGGAACCGCAATCAGGTAATTCCTCGGCACATAAAGCCCGCGCCGTTCCATAAATAACATCACGGTGCAATCTTCAGGAGTTTCCTCAGCTAAAAAAGCCAACGCTTCGACATAGCCAGGATCCCTAATCGCCCCTTTTAAAAAATATTGATTATTGCGTTCAGCTAACGCTATTCGCCATGCAACTTTGAAATTATTGAACGCGGGCTGGTGAATACTATAAAGCGAAGCAAAAAGCACAATGCCGAGTAAAATATTGCGGAAAGTTTCAGGAAATTTACTCAGTAACTTAGCGGCAAACCAGCCAGCGATGAAATATGACGGCATTAAAAAACGAGTCTGTTGCGAACTAAAGAACCAAAACAGATAAAAGGCCAGTAACATTAGCAGACCGCTCAATTCCTGGCGTGAACAGCGGTTCTTGCGCCAGCCCATCCAGCATCCTGCAATGATAATACCCCACATCAGCGCGAACTGCCAGCCCATCGCAATTCCGTCAAAAAGTGCGTCGGTGCCGTGATGGTATAGATCATAGAATGATGCTAAAAGTGGCCCGAGAAAAAATGAGCTTACCGTTTTTAAGCCAAAATAACGATCCCCCATCGCGTGATGAAAAACATCAACCTGGTAATCGGCATGCGTTGTTCCGAATATCGTCGATAAAAATGGATAAAATGGATTGCCGGTCGCCAACCATGGTCGCAAATAGAATGGCAGAGCAATAACTGCCGCCACTAAACCAAAATATAAAAACGCAGAAATCGGTAAGCGTGTTTTTCGTTCCCTAAACCATAACCAAATCAATACCGGCAACGCAATACCAGCTCCAGTAACTTTTACTGCCGCCGCGCCGCCACAGAGCAAACCAGCTAATATCCAAATGTGGTTTCTTTTTAGGTTCTTTGGAATCAAAAATATAACCACCAGATTGAGCAAAATAAACGGCTCAGCATAAACCACCCGGGTCATTCCCAGAAATACTGGAGAGATAAACATTGCAAAGATCATTATTGAAGCAGTTATTTTATCCGATGCGCGTTTAATCAATAGATAAAGTGCTAGAAATGATGCGCCATAAATGCTGAGTGAAACCAGTCGCGGCATCATAATACCGCCGATTTCGATGAGAAACCTAAACACAAACTGCGGCAACGATGGAAACGCGGAGTAGGGATTATCGAGGAAAACTTGAACGGTTCCGGTATTCAACCAACGGTAGGGAACCGCCAACTGGTAAGATTGTTCATCCCATGAATAAGGAAAACAGAGTGCCGAGCCGAGCAAAAAAAACATACCAAGGATAAACATTACTGAAAAAATAAGATTGCGACGCACAAAATTTACGCTGACTGCCCAAGCTGTTCGTCCATAAGTAAATGCGAAACACAATGTCCCGATTCCCATCACGGTCCAATTGAAAGTTGGCGAGAGGATCTTCAGCGCTCCGGCGACTAGCGTCAATAATCCAATAATATTGATGCCCAGAGCGAATGAGATCAGACCAAACGATAGGGTTTTTCTGAGTTTCACGGAAAATAACCATAACGCCGACATGGAGCCAAAACCAATTGACGATAAAATCATCAACACAATGGCTGGTAACGCAATAATGCCAAAATTAAGATTGTCGAGAAATATATCCATGGTTTATTGATTATCCTTATTTTTCAAGTATTGAGGCAGGAGATGCGGCTTTAAATCAAGGATATGATTTTTCATTAAGTGTGGTAAATCTTTCATGGTTAAGCCTTTTTCTTTTAACGCCGTTTCAAATGATGCTTTGGCTACGGCGGCTTGTTCTGTGCGTCCGAGTTTGTCCAAGGTTTGTGCATAAAAAAACCAATTCAACACGCCATAAGGATAAAGCTGGGTCTCTTTCTCAAAATAAGGTAATGCTTTCTCCGGTTCATTGTTCAAACAATAGATTCGTGCCATAGTGTTATTATAATTGAGAAAGTTATTGTGACCGGTAAGCGTGGGGATTCGCGAAAAATAACTGAGTGCAGCGTCTGGTTGTTTTGCATCATAGAGCGCAATCAAGCCAGCGCGGTATAGAGCAAAGGGTGACGGCAGGATTTGTGCGCTTTTGGCAAATTGCCGAATCGCTAGTGGTCCGTTACCAATATCAACATTTTTACAACCTGAACGATATAGCCAAGAACTCCATGCGTTTAAAATCGCAAAATACAAAGCTGTACACAAAAACATCACGGCGACTGCCTGACTAAGGGTCTTGATATTGCGTTGTGACTTGAGCCGTTTGGGGGTCATAAAATCATGCCAGAATATCCCAACAATTAATAGGAAGAAATATTTACAGGGCCAGGATTCCAGAGTGACATCAACCATGCCACTGAACAACAATATCAAAAAACTAAACAGCAAGAGCATAGATTCGGCAGTGAAAGATTTTTTTATGACAGTCGGCAAAGGACGAAATACGAGATAAAACCACGCGATAAATGCTGGCAAACCGTAAGACGCCGCGATGAACAAAATTTGATTATGGGGATGAGGACTGCGTTCCGCAACAAAAATGCTCAAAAAATATCCGGGAGAACAATTTAAAAATGAAAAATCTTCATACAGCCAAGGCGACACTCCAAGCCAGGGATGTTGGCCTAGTATCCGCAAAGCGGTTGGAAAAAGATAGACGCGTGCGTCATGGATTTCGTCAACTTTGAACATTATAAGTGCCACAGCTACAATCGCAACTATTGAACATAGACTGAGTACAACAATTCCGGCATTACGATTACGACGGAAGAGAGCGATAACTCCAAAACAGAACAATGTTCCAAACAGCGCCAGCAAAGCGCCACGTGAAGGATAAAGACTAAATTGCCAGAGTGATGCTATTCCAATTATAATTATTGCGCCATTTCTAACGCGATATCTTAAATTAGATTTATAGATTAAATAACACAGTGCGACAGTCGCGATAATTAATAGTGACGCACTCCAATTCCAATTTCCAGTAAGGCCATGCTGGGTATTGTTATCGTTAAACTTACGCAATGACCAGACAAGGTTGAGCAACCAAAAACCCCCAAGCGCAAAAGGGATTAATTTGCGACATTCAGAAGCATAACGCCAACCAAAAATAATTAAAACTACTGGCAATAAAGAACTCAATGCGTAGTCAACTCTGAAAAAAAACAGACTTTGGACTATAACCGCGACGATAAATGTTAAAACGGCTAACGTCGGCAGTGTCGCAGGCAGTTTTGTGTCGTTTTTGAATAAGATGAAAAAAATCGCTAACGCGGCAATCACCGCATCAGAAGAGAGTTCAAAAGAAAAATGATAGGGAAGATTATAAAAACAATAAACCAGCGCCAAAGGGAATTTCAGAAAAATGGCGATAAAGAGAATTAGTACCGAAGTTGTTTGAAAATTAAAGCGCATTGGTTTTAAGGTTTAAGGGTTAAGTTTTAAGGGTTAAGGGTTAAGTTTTAGAATCTAGAATGGAGAATTTTAAACGCGTATAAAATGATATAATTATAGTTTTGAATTAGCGCGCGCCACATCATTCGATATGGTCAAAACATTATGCGCGCGTGAATTAAAGAGCCAATTTACAACGAATACATCCGCGTCCAAGACCTTAAAGACCTTAAAGAC
>DLIO01000011.1:27051-55254 GCA_002483765.1 Lentisphaeria bacterium UBA7640
CTTAAAGACCTTAAAGACCTTAACAACATCTCGACCAGCGACGGCATCTCCTGGGAACGCGGAGCCCCAGCTCCGGCTTTGAAAACTCTATACCCTTTTTGAAGATTTTTCCGCCTACGCAAAACACTTTTAGCGTCATAACACGATATGCGGACGCCACGCCATTCGGCATGGTTTCAGTGCCGCGCTCCATAACCGCAATAAACTGTGGGATTGATTGCTAAGATAATGTTGTCTGTGAGAAGCTAACACAGGTAGCAATGTCTATACTACCTTCAACTTTTCATTACCTAGTTCCGGTCAGGCGGACTTGAGTATTAGTCGATATGTCAAAAAATAAACAATAAAAAAAGGAGGCCGAAGCCTCCTTTTTTTATATTGTAGTGTTAGCTAATATTATTCTTCTCCTACTACTTCTGTGCTGCCCGAAACATTCGGGTGAATATAACTTGCACCGCGATTGGTTGCTACGTACCAATTTTCGGTATTACTCTTACTTTTTTGAGCAAAACCTTCGACATGACCGTCATGAAACAGGATGTTACCATAATCGGCATGGTTCGTCCAAGGAGAAGCTTTGTTTTCATTAAATCGGTCAGCAGCAATACCAGAGTCAGAATTACCATAAAGATCGCTTGATCCTTCGATCATGCCACCAGCAAAGGCATAACTGGTAACAGCTTGACCAGAACCAGCATTATCTTCATTCTTAGCAGTTGTGTTTATCAACGAGTCATTACCACTACCTTTTTCATGAGTAGTAGATGGACAGATATAAACACCGTAGTCTGTTAGATATTCCTGCTCACGAATTATGTCGAGCCCCTCACCTTTTGCCGCGCCGCCTTCTGCTGGAAAACGATCTTTGTAATCCATGGCGTACTGCTTGATCGCGAGACCAATCTGCTTGAGGTTAGAGGTACAGGAAATACGGCGGGCTTTTTCACGTGCTGCATTCAGCGCGGGAAGGAGCATGCCAGCGAGAATTGCGATGATCGCAATTACAACCAAGAGTTCGATAAGAGTGAACTTCTTTTTCATTTTTTCTCCTAATTCGGTTTAGGTTTGTTATTAATCTCGTTACTGTCTACTTACGTTTCAACAATAACTTTCGATATTCTATAGTTTAGCAAGTTTTTGGGGCAAATGCAAATAGAAACAGCAGAAAGTTAGAGAAAAAACCATTTTTCTCGTTTTTTTTGCCATTATTGCTATTTGTGGCTTTAAAACAGATATATAGGGCATAGATTTACTAATAGATGTTTTGAGGGAAATAATAAATAACCTTGTACATCTGCACTGTTCCGGTGAATGTTTTTTGTAAAGATAATTTCTTAACGACTCTTTGTTGTTAGTTATGGAGATGAAGATGAGCAAAAGTAATGAACGGTATAGTTTTTGTCACTTGAAAAGTCTTGGCGATTATCAATTGATCCGTCCGCTGGGGATAGGGGGGATGGGTGAGGTTTATTTAGCCCGACGAGCTTCTGGGCAATTTATTGCGCTAAAATTATTGTTACCCACGTTGGCCAATAATCGTCGGCATATTGAACTGTTTTTGAAGGAGATCGCACTGCTAAGGGAAATTAAACATCCTGGTATTGTTTGTGTTCTTGACGCGGGAGTGCAGGATGATGTTTGTTTCTTCGCGATGGATTATATTGATGGACATGATTTAACCGCATTAATCAATGCCGAGGTGGTCAGTGAAGCGGCGGCGCTGAAGATAACTCGGGGAACTGCGATTATTTTAAAAGATGTTTTCAATGATTATCAAGTTATTCACCGCGATATAAAACCAGAGAATATTATGATTACTCCTGACGGTGGGGTTCATCTGCTCGATTTTGGTTTGTCGCTGGCTCTGAGTAGCGACAATGAATACCAATGTCGCGGTATCGGCACGGTACAGTTTTCGCCGCCGGAACAGATCGCCGGCGATACGGTGGATCTGAGAGCGGATATTTACTCTCTTGGCGTAACTTTATTTCAACTCTTGACCAAACATTTCCCTTATGATGGTGAAGTAGAGGAAATTCGAGCCGCGCATCTGAATGAACCCGTGCCGGATCCACGCAGTTACCGGCAGGAGATTTCACCTTTTACAGTTGAAGTTATTAAACGCATGATGGCGAAAGATCCTGACGAGCGTTATCAAAGTTGGAATGAAATTATTATGGTATGCGATAAAGTGTTGAGAGAATTGTCACAAAAAAAATATTTTGCAAATCTTGCTTTGCCTGGCTTGAAGAAAAATCTTGTTGCATTGTTATTGGCTTTAATTGCGCTGCTTGGTTTGGTACTTTACAGTCGTGTCGAAGCGGCGCGTAAAAGAGTAGAGCGTGATTCTGCTAGATTGTTAAAGAGTGTTGAAAATATGCCAGAAGATGATTGTCAGCGAAAATTGGAGGCTTTGAATCAATTACCTCCCGATATGTCAAAAAAATATTTGCTGGCGGTGGCGGAAGCCAAGAAGATTTTGAAAGGAAGAATTGCCGAGCGCAAAAGGCGGGAACAAGCCGTTGCGATTGAAAATGCGCTGAGGGAGATCCGGCATCAGTCATATATTTTTGAACAACAAAAACAGTGGGTGGAGGCTCAGCGTTTTTGGCAATCGCAGCTAGAGCACCACGAATTTAAGCACGAAAGCCGTTTTGTTACAGAAGTAACGCGCTATTTGGATTTCATAAAACAACAATCAAAATAGCGCGTTTTAGTTATACGCCGATTCCCGATAACATAATGCTGATACGATTGATAATTCCAGCAACTTCCGGATGACTTGCTTCAAATTCATGAACGAGACCTTTGAAAGTTTTTTCCGATTTTTTTAGTTCCGCGGTTTCAGTTTTCAACATCTCCTGAAGCATTCTATTGAGCTCAAGTTTGCGTTCGTCACTGATATCAGCGGCCTGGTTTATCGTGTCTTTCAATTCGCGTAGATCATTCTTTATCATAAGCATCCTGTTTTAACGGGCGACGTTTAGTATTCAATTTTAACGATTATGGGCCTTATTTAGCTTTGCAACATTTGCCGTCAGTGCCTTTACAATTAGGGCACTTGGCGCACTTGGCCATCTCTTTCTGACTACATTCAGTGTCGTCAGCCTGGGCCGCAACACAGCTGTTATCTCCGGCAAATGGGCATTCGGACTTCGATGCGCAGCAATTGCATCCAGCAACAGCAAACATCAATGCTGCGGCTCCAAAAAAGGAAAACAAAAAAGTCTTCATTTGTTATTTCTCCTGTTAGAAGTTAAGTTGTGTCAATAGTCTCGAACTATCAACACCTAAGATAGTATAATCAACATATATTAAAAATCAAACACTATTATTGCCGGACTAAAATAGAAATTACTATTTTTAAGGAATCTAGTTTTTCTCATTAGTATGATTTAGAATTGTTCCAGCAGGGATACTGAGTGTCTTTTCACGCCGAGCTCGCGACGTGACTAAAACGCCGCCAATGACCAGTAATGCACCAACAATCTTCAGTCCGTTAAGATGTTCACCCAGAATGATCCAAGCCATAATTAATACCAACATTGGAGTCAGGTACTGCATGACGCTGACGATATTCAGACTAATTCGCGCTAAAGCGGCGTTCCAGGCATAAAAACCAATGGCAGTCGGGAAAATACCCAAATACAAAATTAACCAGCGCGCTGAAGTGTCAGAAGGGAATGAACCCAAATTTCCTCTCAAGAGATCGATCATAGAAAGTAATAAGGCAGCGAACAGCATTGACCACGCGGTAATCGCCATATCGTGATGTTTTTTCATTATTCCCTTGGCTAGAATAGCACCAATAGCCCAACATAATTCGGAACCGAAAACGAGCAAATCGCCACGGAAGCTTTGTAGTGAATAATTCCAGCCGCCAAGGCTAATAACCCCAATCACTATCATACAACCGGTCGTGCTAATCACTAGCCCAATCAACTGGAAACGATTGATTTTTTCACCGATGAACAATCCCAGCAACATAATCAACACTGGTGAACTGGACATAATCATTGAAGAATTTATAGCGGTAGTGAAACGTTGCCCCCAGAATAGTAGCACGCTCATCCCGACGACTGAAAACAGGCTGAGCAATATAACCTGAACGAAGTCACGTAATTCCAAGACAAATAGTTGTTTCCGATATTTAACGAGACAGATCGCGAATAAAATTATTCCACCGATTGAAAAACGCCAGCGCGAAAGGCTCACCGGATCAATCCTGGCGTTTTCATCGCTCATCAGTGAACGGCTGACAATATACACTGTAGCCCAGAGAAACGCCGATAAGAATGACCAAAAAATCCCCCAGCGGTAATTATTAATAGATTTTCTGTCCAAAGTCAATGTTCCCTTTATGATTTGCTGTTTTTGGGATAGTTAATGTTGATTTTTTCGCTCAGTTGATAGAGCTGATCTAGTTGTACTGTCGGCGGATCTTTATGACTTATGACTGGAATGATCCCATTTAGTTTGAAAATATTCCGGTCGTGTCTAATGATTACAAGGCTTTTTTTGACGCTAATTGAAGTGTAGCCGGCTCGCGCAGCGGCAATGCGAATGCGATTAAGTTTTAAAATATGAATGACTTGTGGTGGCATTTTTCCGAAGCGATCTTCAAGCTCTTCCTCAAAACTGGTGAGCTGTTTTTGTTCGGTGAAGGCCGCTAAACGGCGATAAGCGTCCATCCGTAAGCGTTCCGAAACGATATAATCAGGTGGAAATCCGAGTGGGAGAAGTTCTGGCGGAGCTTTATGAGCGAAGCAGATAAAATCAATGTCGAATTCAACGGAGGGCAACATTCCTGATTCGGTGCCGCCTTCCATTCTGATAATAGTTTGGCGCAGTAGTCGGCAATAGAGTTCGAAACCGATACTATTGATATGACCGCTCTGTTCAGCACCCAAAAGGTTGCCCGAACCGCGGATTTCCAGATCGCGCATAGCCAAACGGAATCCCGCGCCAAGATGCGAATAGCGCCGGATGGCGGCGATACGTTTTCGCGCATCATCAGTCAGAATCCCGTCTTTTGGCAAAAGCAAATAAGCGTAGGCTTGACGGTTCCAGCGCCCAACACGACCGCGAAGCTGATAGAGTTCCGCTAGCCCGAAGCGATCTGCGCGTTCAATGATGATGGTATTGGCGTTTGGTACATCCAGTCCCGATTCGATGATCGTGGTGGAGATTAAAACGTCGATGTTGCCGGATAGAAACTCAGACATGATTAGTTCAAGTTCGTCCGCATCCATTTGACCGTGACCTACTGCAAAACGCACTTTCGGCATCATTTTTTCGAGTTTATCGAGGACGCCGTGTATGGTTTTAACGCGATTATGAATGTAGTAAACCTGACCGCCACGCTGAACTTCACGGAGAATGGCTTCGTTGACAGTAGCGCTATCATCTGCTGAAATGGCGGTTTGCACTGGCAAGCGTAGGCCGGGCGCGGTGATAATAGTGCTGAGGTCGCGAACGCCAGTCATCGCCATGTAAAGCGTACGTGGAATCGGAGTGGCGGACATGGTTAAAATATCTACTTCGGCACGGAAACGCTTGAGTCGTTCTTTGTGTTTAACTCCGAAACGCTGTTCCTCATCAATGACCACTAGGCCGAGTTGATGGAATTTAACATCGCTACCGAGCAGGCGATGTGTCCCGATAATGATATCAATGCCACCGACGGCGATTCGTTTAAGAATTTCAGTTTGTTCTTTAGGAGAACGAAAACGGCTGAGCATTTCAATCATATAGGGATATTTGGCAAAACGTTCTCTAAAACTGTAGTAATGTTGTTGAGCGAGAATCGTCGTGGGAACTAAAATCGCAACCTGATAGCCGGAGCGAACAGCTTTGAACGCGGCACGAATTGCAACTTCGGTTTTTCCATAGCCGACATCGCCGCAGAGCAAGCGATCCATCGGTCGCGATTTGGACATATCGGCTTTGATTTCAGCTGTGGCCTTAATTTGGTCTGGAGTATCGTCAAATGGGAATGAATCCTCGAAAATACGTTGATCGAGGTCATCTTCCGGATATTCAATACCCTGCGAAGCGTTACGCATTGCAGACAAACGCAGCATATCGGCGGCAAATTCCTGAATTCCTTTTTGCGCTTTCAACTTGGTTTCATTCCAGCGTTTGCCAGTCAAACTATTCAGCGACACGGCGTGTCGGGCGCCAACGTAACGACTGACCAATCCCGCCTGCCAAATCGGCACATAAATCATCGCGCCTTCACGATACTCCATAACGATTAGTTCGCGGCTGATTCCGTTGTGTTTCATTTCACGAATGCCACGAAAGATACCGATGCCGTACATCAGATGAACGGCGTGATCACCTTCGGCGAGGTCGGTAATAGCGGCGGCTTCATCTTCGGGGCGCGGTTCCAATGTTTTCCCTCTGGTCATCGGCATGGTGTCGGGGCGTTTAAAAATGTTCCCAGTGAACAACTCTTTTTCAGTCAGAAATACCATTTTTAAGGATGGAAAAATTAAACCATCAGGCAATTTTGCGGAATCTTGGGTGATTTTTTTGGGCGATATCTGGTATTCGGAACACCACTTTTCGATATGTTCTGGGGTCGAGTCATCAAGTCCGAGCATAACGATTTGATAATCGGAATCGAGCCATTGGCGGATTTGGTCAGCAATCAGACTGCGCAAGATATCCATACCGCTACCGCGCAACTCTTCAGATAGCGATTTTCGCAGGTGTTCGGTTGCCGGATAACATTTCGCTGGCGAACTGCCGTCAGGAGCTTCGGAGCTGATACTGAACAGTTTGTAGAGTTTTGGGGTTGCATTGATCGCTTCAAAACGGTCCAAATGGAGTTCAGCACCGAAGGCATTCAGGCGTTCGCGACATTGTTCAGGATAAACCAGAATGTTTTCAGCGCCCAGACGTTCTCCGTAGCTGAAAAAATCAGCGCCGCTGGTTTCTAGTTCTGTCTGCATTCCTGCGCGTGGAATAATTCGATATTCATCAATTTCCTGTAGCGAGCGCTGGGTATCTGGCGCAAATTTACGGATTGAATCAATGGTGTCGCCCCAGAATTCAAGCCGCGCCGGATAATCGTAAGCGGGCGAAAAAATATCAATAATCCCGCCGCGCCGAGAAAATTCACCTTTGGCGCTGACCTCCATCTCATCATCATAATCAAGTTCAACCAGTTTTGTTAAAAGTTGATTGAAATTAATAGTTTCGCCGCATTTTAGAATAATTTCTTTGCCAAGAATATCATCGGGTGGCGGCGCTGGCGCGGTAAAAGATTGCGCGGAACCGATGACCAAATTGAATGGTTTGCATAAAGTTTCATATAGTGTTCGGGCTCGCTCTGACTCGTTTTCAGGAATGAACCGTCCCTGTTCCAGGGTTTCTGGAAGATAGAGGATTTTTAAGTTTAGATTAAATTCCTGATTCCAGTTTTGAACCGTGAAAAAAGCGCGTTCTGCGAGTGTGGCAACGGGAAAAACGGCAAAGTAAGGACGTTTCGCGCCGCCTTTGATGATGCGTAACAATAGCGGAGCGATGGCTGATTCGTCAACGGCAGAAAATGCCGTGGCTTCTGGCGGGCTGCTAAGCCAGCCGGTAATTTTATTGCGCCATGAATTCATTTTGATATTATAGCCGAAGATTGCATATCGGCAACCCAGTATTTATAAAAACCTTAAAAGATCAGGATTCATCAACTATCATAAATAGTTCGTAACTTTGTTTTCTAATTCATGCGCGCATAATGCGCGCGCTAATTCAGATTGTTAATTAAAACTTATTTTCTCTTCGCCAGAACCTAGTTTGCGAACTTTTTTCCAGCCAGCAGATTTGAGGAATTCAATGGTTTTGGTCACTAATATTTCTGGAGCGGAAGCTCCAGCAGTAATTCCGATATTGCCGGATTCCGGCAATAAATCTGATTTTATTTCTGAAGGGTCATTGATTAACTGAGCGGAAACGCCGTTACGAACGGCCAACTCATAAAGTCGATTGGAGTTTGAACTTTTACTTGACCCGATAATTAAAATAAATTGGCAAATCTTGCAGAGTTCTTTAACTGCATTTTGGCGCTGATCAGTCGCGTAACAGATACCGCCACCGCTGGTGATTTCCGGAAAGCGTTTTTCGAGCGCAGTTATAATTGGTTCAATGTCATTGCGGCAAAGCGTAGTCTGGCTTAACCAAATGGCTTTTTGGCCATTTTTCAACGGCGCCAAATTTGCTACATCCTCTATCGTTTCCACTACTTGGGCATTTTTCCCACTACGGCCAAGTGTGCCAATGATTTCAGGGTGGTTTTGATGTCCGATCAAAATAACCATATCGCCGTGGCGTTGAAACGCTTCCGCTTTAACGTGGATTTTTTTTACTAGCGGACAGGTTGCGTCAATCATTCGTAGCTCGCGCCGCTGTGCTTCGGATTCAATTTGAGGTGAAACGCCGTGCGCACTGAAAATAACACTGCTACCGGATGGGATTTCATCTAAGTTGTCAACAAATTTAACGCCACGTTCCCGTAGTTCCCGAACGACATAATCATTATGAACTATTTCATTAAAAACGTAGATTGGTGGCGATAAATCATTTAATGCTGTATTGACGATATCCAACGCGCGGCGTACGCCGGCACAAAATCCGCGTGGATGTGCCAAAATAATTTCACCTTTCACACGTTTTGTGCTCATTATACTGGATAAATCAAATCTGTTTGCACCGGAAACCGCCGTCGGGCGCATCTTCAACAGTCCAGCCCAGCGCTTTTAGTTCATCGCGAAGGGTGTCCGCTAACGCGAAATCTTTGTTTTGGCGCGCGTTCTTGCGTTTTTGGGCTAGCTCTAGTATCTGGTCGGGAACTTTTTCTTCAGTTGCAGCATCGACATTAAATAGTGCCAAAACCGTATCGAATTTACGGAATAGATCCAACACGGATTCAGCGTCGGCCACAGTCAGTTTGTTTTCATCCATCAAACGATTAGTTTCGTGTTGTAATGAAAACACCGCAGCAAACGCTTCGGCAATATTCAAATCATCACCAATTGCCGCTTTGAATTTGTCAGCGATATTTTGCTGTATTTCGACAAATTCCGGGCATGCTGAACCAGCTTTGGTGATCCCTTTCACACGAATGAAAAAATCGTTAAAACGCTTCAAGTGCATCCGTGCTTGCTCGCAGGCATCAAAGCTAAAATTCAATCTTTTACGATAATGCGTGCCGAGCAGAACCCAACGCATCTCCGTACCGCTGAATCCTTTTTGCGTCAAGTCGCGCAGGGTATAGAAATTACCCTCGGATTTGGACATTTTTTCGCCGTTGATGATTAAGTGTTCGCAGTGCAACCAATAATTGACGTAGCGGCAGTCATTGGCGGCTTCACTTTGCGCTATTTCATCTTCGTGGTGTGGAAACATATTGTCGATGCCACCAGTGTGAATATCGAAGGTTTTTCCGAGATATTTCATGCTCATGGCGCTACATTCAACGTGCCAGCCCGGGCGTCCAGCGCCCCATGGGCTGTCCCATTTTACCGCTCCATCATTTTCATCCCATGCTTTCCATAGCGCGAAATCAGCGACTGAATCTTTGGCGTATTCATCGCTTTTGATCCGCGCTCCGGGGCGTTGATTCTCTAAATCGACTTTTGAGAGCTTGCCGTAATCGGGAGATTTGGCAATAGAAAAATAGATTGATTTGTCTTCGGCTTGATACGCAAAACCTTTGTCCATCAGCACCTGGATCATGGCGATCATTTCGGGGATATGTTCAGTGGCAGCTGGATAAAACTCAGCTGGTTCAATGTCCAATATTTTTAAATCTTCGAAAAAAGCTTTTTTATAGATCGCAGTAAAATCATTAAGCATCATTTCCTGCTCACGCGAGTCACGGATAGTTTTATCGTCGACATCAGTCAGGTTCATCACTTGGGTGACTTTATAACCAAAATACTTCAGCGTCCGTCGCAATAAATCTTCAAACATGTAAGCGCGGAAGTTCCCGATATGTGCATAATTGTAAACCGTGGGGCCGCAGGTATACATTTTAACTTCACCGTTTTTGAGCGGTTTGAACTCCTCCTGGCGGCGCCCCAGCGTGTTGAAAAATTTAATCGTCATAATTTTCCTCAAAATCTCTATTTAAGTATTTCAATGATATTCTTTTCCACTAACGGGATCTACTAACTTGAACTCTTCGTGATGTACTAAATCGTCAGCACGGAAACTTAACGCCCGGCCAAATTTACTTTCGAGATCACGAAATAGTTGTTCATCCTCATTCTTTAAGCGGCCTAAAACCTCTGGGTGCATGATCACTCGGACCTCTTTGCCACGGTGAGAACGCAGGACCGTATGTAACCGGCGTTGAATCTCAACACTCATAGAAATCTCTGATTTGATGTGTCCCGAACCATGACAGTATGGACATTTGACATAGACTGTATCCTTTAAACTTTCGTGTTCACGCTGGCGAGTCATCTCCATCAGACCAAAACGGCTCAGAGCCAGTACATGTGTTTTTGCTCGGTCGTCTTTAACCAGTTTACGCATATGCTTATAGACTGTATCGCGATCTTTCGCAGAGCGCATATCGATAAAGTCAATAACTACTTGGCCGCCAATGTTGCGCAGACGCAATTGACGCGCGACTTCTGCAGCCGCTTCCAAGTTTGTTTGCAAAATGACTTCTGGCTGATCGCCGGTGCGTTTTGCGCCTCCTTTCCCAGTATTAACATCAATTGCAATCAATGCTTCAGTCTCGTCAATACAGATATAGCCGCCGTTAGGCAAAGAAACTTCACGTTTAAAGATATCTTCAACCTGCTGTTGGATCTTAAACGCTTCGAAAATTGGTGTCGGACGGCTATATAGTTTGACTTTCGAAGCCAACCTTTTACCGCCGAATTTGTTCAGTGTCTCATTAACCAAATCAAACGCCGGCTTAGTATTGACGACGATCTTATTGATATCTTCAGTCATAATGTCGCGAATAGAACGTTCCAAAAGTGTGGGCTCAGAATAGACCACCGCAGGAATTTTTGGTTTTTCTAGCGCTTCTTCAACTCGTTGCCACATATCCAGCAACATATTTAAGTCATGCTGAAAATAAATCGCCTTACGCCCTTCGCCAACAGTACGACAGATCATCCCCATTCCTTCAGGAATATCCAACTCTTTCAAAATCTTGCGCAGGCGCGAGCGTTCTGATGATTTCTCGATTTTAGTTGACAACCCAATATGATCGGAATAAGGCAATAATACCAGATAGCGACCGGGAATAGAAATATTGGTGGTGACTCGTGCCCCTTTAGTACCGATAGGCCCTTTTACTACCTGCACTAACAATTCAGTGCCAGGGCGAAATAAACTCGGAATATCTTTGATAGTGATTTTATTTTTTCGTCGGCTTTTTTCATTTTCGCGTAATTTTTTGGAGCGCTTGGCAGATGTTCTCAAAAACATCCTCAATTTCTCTGCAATATTAGTTTTTTTCTTAGGTTTGCCGTCGTCATCCAGTGCTCTTTCATCAACTTCGTTCATTTCATCAGAATCAAGGTCGAATGTTGCTGGGATCATATCCCAGTAATGCAAGAATGCATTTTTTTCGACCCCAATATCAACGAAAGCCGCCTGTAGTGATGTTTCTAAGTTGACAATCCGTCCAAGATAAACTGAACCTGATACCGGAGCGTCGTATGAGCGCTCAATGTGGTATTCTTCCAGCTTTCCGTTGTTCAACAGCGCGCAACTGGTTTCCAGCTCTTCTGCGTTGAAGATAATTTGTTTTTTGACTTTTTCCATGTGTTTGAATTAATTTTCCTATAATATAAATTGTATTGGCACCATTTAAGGAGTTGTTAAGTAATTAACTTTACGGTTTGCGTGGTAGATTGTGCTTTGATTTTTGTGTTGCCGATGATGCGTATTAACGAAACGCCGGCGTGAAAAGCATTCACAAGAACCGCGAAAGGGTAAAGGTTATTTATTGATCGCTCCTAGGTACCCCCGTGAATAAATTCACCTTTGTTCAAACGGAATCCATTGAGGAAGTCCGTTGAACCCATTTCTTTGCGCCCTTGCGGAACAATGCGGATTAGTTCCAGTGCGCCACTGCCACAAGCAACCACCCATTTTTTGGTGTCTGCCTGGATTATCTCTCCCGGTTTTCCTTCGATCTCTTTCAGTATCCGCGCAGCCGTGATCTTTATTCTAATATCACGGTTGTTGCGACATGCGGTAAAGAATACGCCAGGCCAGGGAGTGAATGCCCGGATTTTTGCTTCTAAATCTTCTGCAGCCATACTCCAATCGACGGCTCCATCTTGTTTCTTGATCTTACGAGTCAGCGTCACTTCATTGGGATTTTGGGTAACTGGTTTTAATTTACCGTTTACAATTCGTACCAGAACCCCCACGGTGTGTTCAGCCGCGAAATCTCCCAGTGATTTCTCCAAGTCGCCAACATATTCATTGCCAGTCAGCGGATAACGATAAGAACTGTAAATGCCGCCAGTATCTAATCCCTCATCCATCTGCATAAAAGTGACCCCAGTAATTCGGTCACGATTCAAAATCGTGCTGGAAATTGGTGAAGCTCCACGGTAACTCGGTAGTAGCGACGAATGGATATTCACACAACCATATTTCGGCAATTCCAACAACTCTTTACGTAGAATTTGACCGAAAGACACTACCAAAATAACATCAGGATTCAAACTCGCCAGATAAGTGAGGAATCCTGCATCATCAACTCGTTCCGGCTTATCAGGGGAGATCCCTGTGGACGGCGCAAACTTAGCGATTGGAGTTTCACGCAACATGCAGTGTCGCCCCGCTGGCTGGTCGGGCTGGGTGCAGATTCCGAGCAGATCAATCTTGCTTGATGCAGATAGCGCCGCCAGTACTGGCACCGCAATCTCACCGGAACCCATAAAATATAATCGTATTTTGTTAGTGTCGTCCATACTTTCGCTTTGAATTTGTTGATAAATAACGGTAATATACCACTCATCAATCTAAAATTCGAGTTAAAAATATGATACAAAAGCAAATAGCCCTATCTTTAGGCGGTAATATCGGGAATGTTGAAGATAATTTTCGTAACGTTGTTTCTAAATTTAGAGATTTCGGTTTTTTAAATCTACAAATTTCGCCACTCTTCCAAACCGTTGCGGTGGACTGTCCGGAGGGAACGCCAGATTTCCAAAACGCCGCCCTGACCGCAACCTGCACGTTGGAACCGCTAGAACTATTAGATCTATGTAAAAAATTTGAGCGCGCAGCTGGGCGTCCAACTTCCCATGAGCGCAATTCTTCGCGACCGCTCGATCTTGACATTATTCTATATGATGATCTGATATTTCAGCATGAACGCATCCAAATTCCCCATCCACGCGCGACGGAGCGGCGCTTCGTCCTAGAACCGTTAGCCATCATTGCTCCGAATTGGATTTTTCCGAACACCGGATTAACGGTCAAGCAGCACCTCGAACAACTGCGTTAATTGGCCAGAATTATTTTTTGGTCGCCTCTGAAATCAGCAAAAAGCCGCAAACATTTCAATTTGGCCCCAAAAAACGGAAAAATATCCACAATTCGGTTTGCAAAAAATCAAAAAAGATGTTTATTAGGAGCTCATTGAAACTTGCTTCTAATTGGATGTTAGTATTAATGATTAGGTGGCCGGATAGCTCAGTCGGTAGAGCAGGGGACTGAAAATCCCCGTGTCCCCGGTTCGATTCCGGGTCCAGCCACCATTTTTCACCACTCTTCTACAGTGCAAACACCACTTTCCGCCTTTTTGCATTAATTCAAAAGGTTAGAAAAAATACTAACTCTAAAAATTCATCATAAAAATTTAATTTATATCAAAATGTATTAGTTTTTATTGGAAATTTAAGTTTTACTCATTATATTTATTATTGTGGACGATGTACTGCCTAGATCAAGTATCGGTTCAAGGTTGAGATTCCGAGGCGTCAGATCTTGCATAATTGCAGTGATGCGGATTATCCGTAGCGCCTTAACCTCATTGCAGGCATCGTCCATTTTTTTTTATAAAAATACCAGAAGTTTAGAAGTCGGATTATTCATCCGTTATTAAAAGCCAAGTTTTCCGAGTTGCTTTAGAAGCGTCCAATCTGGGCGACTAGCATGCATCCAAGCAATGGAGAAAGAAAGGCTAATAATCATAATCATCCATGAGCGTTGAAATTTTACTTGGTTCGCAATTATGATCCTCATATTTTTTCGCGTGTTTTCTATGCTTTCAAAGACTAAATATCCGATTTCACGTCTGCGTGATCCGCAAACTTTACGTTTAATTGTAATTCTCAACTTTCTAGTCTAAGTCGTAAATTGGCAAATGAGCGATAAGATGGTAATTTATAATAATAACAGCAGAAATCATGGAGAACGAGATATATGACAACAATTCATTTAGCGCGCTGGTGGCAGTCGGAAAATGCTTCAGATGTTCGATGCTTCCTTTGCCCTCGGCACTGTTTAATTAGCCCGGGAAAAACTGGGTTCTGCCATGTTCGTATTAATACGAATGGACAACTTCGTTCTATCGCCTATGGACATCCCGTTACTGTGAATATTGATCCCATCGAAAAAAAACCGCTAGCTCGTTTCATGCCTGGAACCAAAACATTTTCATTTGGCACCTTCGGGTGTAATTTGAGCTGTGTTTTTTGTCAAAATGATTCTTTATCGCGCGGCGAATATCAAATCCGCCGGTTACCACAGTATGTTGAACCAGAAAAACTCGTTGAAATGGCATTGCAAAACGATTGTCAGTCGATTTCGTACACTTACAATGAACCGACGGTTTTTGCGGAATATGTTATCGATACTGCGATAAAGGCCACTAAGGCGGGGTTGAAAAATGTTTTAGTAAGTAACGGGTTTATTACTTTAGAAGCGGCGGAAGATCTCTATCCTCATATTGACGCAGCGAATATTGATATGAAAGGGTTTTCCGAAGCATTCTACAAGAAGTTGTGTGGAGCCACGATTAATGACGTGTTAGAGTCAATTAAATATTTTTACAGTCTTGGTAAACACTTGGAGCTTACTAATTTGGTTATCCCTGGAGAAAATGACGCTCCAGAGATGCTTGAAGCGTGGCTAGATTGGGTGGAGACCAATCTGGATAAGAATGTTCCGCTACATTTTTCTGCTTATCATCCTGCTTATAAAATGCAGACTCAGCGGACTCCACCGGAAACTATTATTAAAATTCGTGATCGAGCCATCGAACGCGGTTTCAAAACGGTTTTGAACGGAAATATTTGATTCCTGCGTTATCCCATTAACTACCGTTATTTTTCTTTTTTTGGGGAATGCGTTTCTCTCCCAACCTGCGATATAGCGCCTTTGCAGCTCAGCGAAAGCAGTGGACAAAATGCTGTAAAAAGCATTCTCAATTCACGCGCGCATAATGCGCGCGCGAATTCTAGGAGAACAATAACCTCGATCTCGGCCTGTTTATCAAATCTAGTTGAATGGAATCGGAGAGTTTGAAGAAGGTTTTTCCTCTTCAAAAGGTTCTGGGGTGAAAACCGGCATATCCGGTTGTGTCGCATCATAGTGTTGGTCTTGGCTTTGTAGCCGGATCGGTTCTTTTAGTTTGACATCGACTTTTTCGATATTGTCAATTCCGAACATCTCTTGTAATAACAGCAGAGTGCGGCGTTGAAACTCTTCAGCTTTTGGTACAAAGTTTTTAGCGCGTTCATCTTTACACAGTTGTACCCAAATGAGGACTTTATTTCTCCCGGCACAATACAGCCTAACTTTCTGAATTAGAAACTCTTTGAATTCAGATTCCAATCCCATGACGGCAGAGGTAATAGCCGTCGCAGAAATAAATATTTCTCCAAGTTCGCCATCAATTACAATTCCACTGCTTTTTTTACGGCGGCAAACGATGACGACAATGAGTCTGAGCAAAAAGAGCAAAAATAGAATAAGTAATGCTGTTCCTACCCCGCTGGCGAAACCGATATTAAAGTTTTGCATCGCTTTATCACTGGATTCGAACAAATCTTTAAAGCGATCAATTATTGATCCATCACCAGACACAAATAAATTTTTTAATTGTTCAATCATTTTTTAGCCAAGTTTAAGGCCTGGAGCCGGTATAGGCGGATCCAGGCCGATTTTTAGATTTTTATTCGTTGATATTCAAGTGTTCGGAGTTTTCATCCCCGTCGGCTTCTTCGTCTTCATCTTGCGGGTCTTCAATCTCTTGGACGATTACATTGACGCGACTGACATTCATGCCGGTTACCGCCTCAACATCCTCTATGACTACAGATTGAATTTGTGCAGCAACTTCAGGAATCTTAAAACCGAATTTGATATTGATTTTTACTACAATTTCGACTTTATCATCTTCCGTGATGATACTGATTGAACGTGATGACGCTTTACTTCCGACAATTTCCGCGATATTATCCACGAAACTGCTGGCTAAACGCGACACCCCATCAATACTCAAAACTGCTTTCTTTACCAAGCCGGAGACTACACTGTCGCTGATTTGGATTGTGCCAAGATCATTACCTTGGGTAATCTGAGTTTGAATAAACTCTTTTTTTGAAACTGACTCCTTTTTTTGAGTCGTTCCTTTTTTTGAAGTGGACTTTTTAGGCTCATTCATGGTTTTTCTCCTGGTTGTTGTTTTTTCCTGGGTAGGCTTCACATTATTCATTTTCTTTCATGATTTTTTCAATAAATCCGGTGTTGTATTTACCGGCCATGAAATCTTTATTATTGATAATTGACAGAGCAAATGGGATAGTGGTTTTTACTCCTTCAATGACAAATTCATGCAACGCGCGGTTACAACGTTTTAAAGCATCATTGCGATCAGCCCCGTGGACAATCAGTTTTGCAATCATGCTATCATAATACGGTTGGATTTTATATCCAGAAAAGCAGTGTGAGTCAACTCGAACGCCGATGCCACCAGATGGAATATAACTGGTAATTACACCTGGGTTAGGGGTGAAGTTGCGTGCAGGATCCTCAGCGTTGATTCGACATTCAATCGCGTGTCCAGTCGACTTGATGTCTTTCTGTTGGAAGGATAATTTTTCGCCGGCGGCGATTTTAATTTGTTCCTTAATCAAATCGATTCCGGTGACCATCTCTGTAACTGGATGTTCAACCTGAATACGAGTATTCATTTCCATAAAATAGAACTCCCCTCCCGCGAGCAGGAATTCAATAGTTCCGGCGTTGGTGTAGCCCACTGCTTTGGCTGCGCGAACGGCTGCTTTGCCCATGCGTTCGCGTAATTTAGCATTGAGTGCGGGCGACGGCGATTCTTCGATCAATTTCTGATTGCGCCGTTGTACGCTACAGTCACGTTCACCGAGGTGAACAACGTTACCATGATTGTCTGCAAGAATTTGGAATTCAATATGTCGCGGATTGACTAAAAATTTCTCCATATAGAGATCGCCATTGCCAAAAGCATTCTCTGCTTCTGAGCGCGCGGCATGATAGCCTTGTATTAAGCTGGCGTCGTTATGAGCAATTCGCATACCGCGTCCGCCCCCGCCAGCGGAAGCTTTGATAATTACTGGATATTTGAGTTTTTTAGCGAATGCCACTGCATCTTCTTCGCTTGTAATCAAACCATCACTGCCGGGCGTAATCGGTACACCGGCTTTTTTCATGGTTTTGCGAGCTACTGATTTATCACCCATGGCGCGGATTTGGTCAGCAGAAGGGCCGATAAAAGTAATATTACACGCTTTGCAGACTTCGGCGAAATGTGCATTTTCAGCGAGAAAACCGTAACCAGGGTGGATAGCATCAACATCACATATTTCTGCTACGCTGATGATTCGCTCAATCAATAAATAGCTTTTGTTTGGTGGCGGCGGTCCGATACAGACGGCTTCGTCAGCTAGCCGAACCGGTAGGCTATCGGCATCAGCTTGTGAATATACCATAACACTTTTGACGCCCAGTTCACGGCATGCCCGGATGATTCGTAAGGCAATTTCGCCGCGATTAGCGATCAAGATTTTATTAAACATGTTTGCTCCAGGAGATATGATTATTCAATGACGAAAAGTGGTTGGCCATATTCCACTGGACTGGCGTTTTTCACCAGAATTTCTTTAATGACTCCGTCTTTCTCGGCTTGGACTTCATTCATGACCTTCATTGCCTCAACGATGCAAACCACAGTGTCTGCTGTGACTCTATCGCCGATCTTAACGAATTCTGGCGCTTCTGGTGAGGCCGCGCGGTAAAAAGTGCCAACAATTGGCGATTCGATATGATTTACCGGAACGCTTGGTTCAGCTGGAGCGACTGGAGCAATTTGTGGCGATGATGCTTGAGCTGCTGGTGCGGCGATTTGCTGTTCTGTCATAATTGCCGGCATAGCTGGAGCAGCTACCGGTGAATCTGAGCCACGGCGAATACAGAGATTGTATTCGGATGCCTCAATTTTAAATTCTGTCAAATTATTTTTAGACATCAGCTTTACTATTGTTTCAATTTCAGAGATTTTCATCTTTCTTTCCCGGGGTTTGTTTAATGTTTTGAGATATTACCAAGGTGTTTAATTATTGCGCGCAATCCCCATTCGTATCCGTCCGCTCCAAACCCGGTGATTAAACCGATACATGCTGGGGCAGTTAAGGATTGTTGGCGGAAATGTTCGCGTGAACTAATATTACTGATATGGACCTCGACTGCGGGCGTTGGCACCGCTCTCAGAGCGTCGCATATGGCAATGCTACTATGGGTATAAGCTGCGGGGTTAATGACAATACCATCAATTTTTTTATGGCATGCCGCCGCAATTTTATCGACAATGGCTCCTTCGTGGTTACTTTGAAAAAATTCTATACGAACCCCTAAGGACTCGGCGATTTTACTTAGGCCGACGTTGATCTCTTCCAGCGTCAAATTTCCATAAATATTAGGCTCACGCAGTCCGAGCAACTGTAAATTCGGTCCATTTATAATTAATATATTCATTGGGCGCATACTATAATTCCAGAGTATTTCATTTCAAGTTTGAGAGTAAATTATTTTGGGATCGACAATTCTGCGGCAGCAGGTCTTTTCTTTGGGCTAAGTGCGTTTAAGTCTTGCGGATTGAACTGAGCTGGTGCGACTGTCGCGGCAGAATCGGGGGAAACTGTTGTTGCTTTTTTTCCACCGGAAAAACTCAAAATGGTTATCGCGATAATGACCATTGCTATGAATAAAACGCTTCCACCAACTAGCCATATTATGTTTTTAACACGGGGTTCCATATCAGGATTGATATCATCATCTTGTTCAATGATATTGTCCATGCACTCTTCGCTCAAGCGGTATTCTGAGTTTTCTTTTAATGACTTGATAATATCGCTAGCCGTGTCGTCTGGGATGGCATATAATTCGCACATTTTGCGAACATAACCACACACAAAGACTGCTGGCGGAAGGCGTGAGAAATCTTCGTTTTCCAGAGCATTAATATAATCTTTGCGTATTTTCGTGGTGTCAGAAACTTCATCAATTGAAAAATTACGGTGCATTCGCATTTCGCGAAGCGATTCGCCAAATGAAATGTCAACTTTTTTCCTTCTGGATAATTCATCGGCTAATGTTTTTCCCAAGCGGCGAGGTTGCTCTTCTGCATTAACCTTATGCAGTGTTTTTACTCCTTGCTCGGTTTGTTTATTCGATATCGTTTCCACTATTGGAGATTGACGATCTTCGCGCACGGGGTTAGTAAGTTTTACCGGTTTTTTCGCCAGTTCACTTAAACCGATAATTTTTGTTGGCCTAGAGTCCGAAGTGGCTTGCGCTTCCGGCGATGCCTCGGGTTGGACACCTTCATTTTCGTGGTCAAAAAACGGAAGGAGATCATCCGGATTCGTTATTTCAGCGTTATGTTCAATTTTTTCCATAGCTTAGATTCTCCTATTCACTAATCTTCGTTTACTATATCGTCAAAAATAAGAATATCACGTTTTGAGCCGCCTGCAAGCGGTGGACTAACAATTCCACGCCCTTCTAGCGTCTCAATAATTTCTGCCGCACGGTTATAACCGATCTTTAATCGCCGTTGTAGATAACTGGTACTGGCTTTGCGTTCCATTAAGACAATCTCCAATGCATTCATCATCAATTCATCGTCACCAGGCTCGCTGTATTTTTGCATCAATGGCGAAATGTGGGCGAAATCATCAATTGAAGCTGCGTTCTCTTCTCCGCCGCCACTTTGACGGTTTTCATCACCGGCACTTTCACTGACTACGTTCTGGTCAAAAAGTTGCGGTGCTTGGCCAGAAACGAATTCTACCACTTTTTCAATATCTTTATCTTCAACTATTGCGCCCTGAATACGCTCAATACTCGATGTTCCTGGTGGCATAAACAGCATATCGCCACGGCCCAGTAGATCTTCAGCGCCGATCTTATCCAAAATTACGCGACTGTCAACTCCAGAGGTCACTTTAAAGGCAATACGAGTGGTCAGGTTAGCTTTGATAACCCCAGTGATTACCTGCACTGACGGTCTTTGAGTGGCAATAACAATATGGATGCCGGCTGCACGCCCCTTTTGCGCGATGCGCGCGATAGAAGTCTCAACATCGGCCTTGGCGTCGGTCATCATGACGTCGGCCAACTCATCAATGATAATTACTAAGATCGGCAATTTTTCAGGAATAGGCTTTCCCGAATCATCCAAAATAATGGTATCGCTTTTCGGGCGTGAATTAAATCCTGCGAGATTTTTAGTACGAACTTTGGCCAAGATTCGATAACGTTTTTCCATCTCATTAACTCCCCAGCGCAATGCGATTGGGACTTTTTGCGGATCATTAACGACTGGCGTAATTAGATGCGGCAGCGTCTGATACATCTCCATTTCCACCACTTTCGGGTCAATCATGATTAGTCGTAAATCTTCAGGAGAAAAACGCATCAATAAGCTCATAATCAGAGTATTCATGCATACGGACTTTCCGCTGCCAGTTGAACCAGCGATCAGCAGATGCGGTGCTCGGGCCAAATCCATGATAATAGTTTTACCACCGACATCTTTGCCCAACATGACTGGGAGTTCTAGTCTATTATTTTTCCAGTCAGTAGTTTCCATTAATGGTCGTAGAAAAACGGCTTCCGGTTGTTTGTTCGGAACTTCAACTCCAACGGCGTTGCGACCAGGGATCGGGGCTAGAATACGCAAGCTTTCCGCTGCTAATTCCATTTTGATATTGTTATGAATACTGCTAACCTTCTCCACTTTAACTCCTGGAGCCAGTGAAATTTCGTAGCGCGTTACGCGTGGCCCAGAGATAGCTCCGATGACTTGACCGTCAACATTAAAGCTGTTCAATGTAACTTGTAGAAGATTGCTGATATGGGCAATTGTTTCGTCGCTTTCTCCTCCAATATTTTTGCCTTGACTAAGCATGGATATCGGTGGAAGAACATAATCCCTAGTTACAAGTGGCGCCGATTCTACTCTCGGAATGGTATTACTGCCTTTTGTCTCCTTTAACTCTGTACGCTGTAAATGAGGATCCAGTTGCGGCGGTGTCAGCGGTCTAGTCGTATCTTCGAACTTTTTTGTTTGCAACACCGGTTCTGGTTCGATAACTGTCCGCTGTGCTGTTTCGGGTTGTGCCGCTTCATGTTGAGTTTCTTCAATGGGGTCTGGTGGTCGAATAGTGACTACGGCTGGGATTGGATTATGGCTAGAGCTGGGTATCGGCTCAGAAACAGGAGTTGGGGCAAAAACTGGAGTTTGTTCACGAGCAGTAGCCGGTGTTTCCTTGACCGGTTCCGGTTTGGACATTTTTTGTTCTAAAGCCAGCTCTAATTCACGTCTTTTGGCCGCAGCATCTAGAAAGAATCGCCACAATCTCTTTGCTACTGGTTGCCAGTCAGCGAGCCAAATAAATAACGCACCGCCAAGCACAAAGACTCCCGCACTGATCAAGGTGCCAATCCCACCGGCTAATCGTCGAACAATTCCCGGATAACCAGCGCGGTCAGGCGCGGCAATCCATTGTCCGACAACCCCGCCAGAAAGGCAATGCGACGACATTTTTGCTCTGCCAATGCCGAGAACCTCGGTATAAGGCGCAAAACGTTCTGGAGAATATGCGAATATCACTGAAATTCCAAGCACCATCAAGATTAGTGCTAAAAAATAGCCCTTACGCGCTACTGGCACCCTGATAAATGGTCGAATCGCGCAGACTAACAATAGAATGGCAATCGGATAGACAGCGATGCCGAACAGGTAAAACAACGAAGTCGAAATGCGCGCTCCGATCTCCCCGGCCCAGTTTTTTACAACCCCTTCGCGACCGCCCTCAATGATTGAAAAATCGCTGGCGTTATGCGAACAAATCGCCAAAACTGTCAATAAAGCAATAATGATATAGATACAATACCTAAACCTGAAAACCACTTTCTCTGGTGTTTCAGGCGTGCTTGCTACAACAGCTTTTTTCTTGTTTGAAGTCGTTTTGCTCTTGGGCGCCTCTTCCCTTTTCTGTTTCAGCCAATTAAACACAATATGAAAATTCCAAGATAAATTTAGTGAAGTAAAAACTACGTTAACAATATCCCGGAAATATCATTAAAGCAAGCTTGAAAGCGTTGAAAAATGAAGTACGATTAGAGTCTGTGACAAATAATATCATGGCAGCGATGCAATTATAAAATGCATCTGTGACCACAAGACAATTCCGGCGCAAATCAGTATTGAAAATTGTTTTTTCTGATTTTTAATTGCATTTCTGGCGGTTTGTACTATTTTAACAGCCCAAAACACAATATGATGTGTTTTTAATTTACGGACACACAATATCTAGGAAAGAATATGACAATGAAAGAGTACAGCATCAGCCACGACATCTGGGAACGAAAATATCGCTATAGCGGGTCTTCTGAAGTTCTCGCGGACCAGACTTTGAGCGATACCATGAAACGAGTAGCTACGGCTTGCGCCAAAAAAGAGACCGACAGTAAAAAATGGGGAGCCGCTTTTGAATCAATTTTAGCCACTTTGGAGTTCCTTCCAGGTGGACGGATTATTGCCAACGCTGGCACCAGTCGCGGTCAAACTACGATGTTTAATTGTTATGTAATGAATAAAATCGAAGATTCAATTGAAGGTATTTTCGATACCGTCAAGGCCTCGGCATTAACTCAAAAGCAGGGTGGCGGGGTTGGTTTTGATTTTTCGACCATTCGTCCGCGCAACGCCAATATCAAGGGTTGCGAAGCTCCAGCCTCTGGACCTCTGAGCTTTATGCGGGTTCTTGATTCCACCTGTCGCACCATCATGAGTGCAGGGCAACGGCGCGGCGCGCAAATGGGCGTAATGCGTTGCGATCATCCCGATATTGAAGAATTTATCACCGCCAAACGTGGCAACAGCCAACTTCAGATGTTTAATCTGTCGGTCGCTATAACCAGCGAATTTATTCAAGCGGTAAAAGACAACGCCAACTGGGATTTGAAATTTAACGGCAAAGTTCTTAAAACTGTCAAGGCTCAAGAGCTTTGGGAAACCATTATGCGCTCCACTTATGACTTTGCTGAACCTGGCTTCCTACTGATTGACAAAATAAATCAGATGAACAATCTGTATTATTGTGAAGAAGTTTGTGCCACTAATCCATGTGGTGAACAACCTTTGCCGCCGTTCGGAGCGTGTCTGCTTGGTTCCATAAACCTAACTAAGTTTATCGAAAACCCATTTGAAGAAAATGCTAAAATTAACCTGAAACGTCTGCGCGAAGTAATCACTATTGCAGTTCGCATGCTCGATAATGTCATTGACATTAGCAATTATCCTCTCGAAGAACAACGCCAAGAAGCATATTCCAAACGCCGTATGGGCCTTGGCATTACTGGTTTAGCTGATGCACTGATCTTCATGCGCGTTAAATACGGTTCCCCCGAATCTGTTCGACTTTCTGGTGAAATTATGCGGGAAGTTACTCATGCCGCTTATCGCGCCAGTATCGAAATCGCCGCTGAAAAGGGTGAGTTTAAATTACTTGATCGCGAAAAATATTGTGACGGACAATTTATAGCCACATTGCCACAAGATATCCGCGATGGCATTATGAAACACGGTATCCGCAATTCACATTTAACTTCGATTGCGCCAACTGGCACCATTAGTCTTTTGGCCGATAACATCTCTAGTGGACTGGAACCGGTTTTCTCTTTTAAATACACCCGTAAAATTCGCAATGGCAACGAAGACGATGTCACTGAAGTCGAAATTTCTGACTACGCATATCGCCAATACTGTAGCCGACTTGGTGTAAACTCAATTAAAGATCAAGACCTTCCAGCATACTTTACCTCAGCTGGTCAAATTAAACCGGTTGACCATCTTGGCATTCAGGCCATTCTGCAAAAATACGTTGATAGCTCAATCTCTAAAACGATCAATATCCCTGAAGATTATCCGTTTGAAGATTTTAAAGATATTTATATGCAAGCCTACGAACAAGGCTTGAAAGGTTGCACTACATTCCGCCCTAATGAAAATATTATGGGCATATTGATAAAAAAAGATGACGCAAAAAAGGTAACCCCAGCAGAATTGCAACCTCACGATGCAAACGCATTGCCCAAACGTCCTGAAGAATTGACTGGTACGACCTATAAAATTAAAACCGCTCAATCACCAGATGCATTCTATATTACCATCAATGATTATGTCGAAGACGGCAAACATCGCCCGTATGAATTGTTCATCAATACTAAAAACCTTCAGCATTTTAGCTGGATTGTGGCGATGTCTCGCTTAATCTCGGCAGTGTTCCGCAATAACCCTGATCCAACTTTTTTGATTGATGAACTAAAAAGTATCTACGATCCCAATGGTGGTTCATTCCGTAATGGCAAATATGTTCCATCGCTAGCTGCTGAAATTGGTTATGTAATCCAAGAACACATGGTCAAAATAGGCTTACTGTCTCGCGAAGAAAAACCGGCAGTTGCTGTTGGAAATGTCGCAGACATGAATAAAATGATCTGCCCGGAATGCCGCGAACGCGAATTGATCAACCAAGAAAACTGTCTAAAATGCTTAAGCTGTAGTTACAGCAAATGCTCATAATTAGAGAGTCGAAAAATTCCCGTGGAAGTCTGCTTTGTCCAAAACACAAAGCCAGACTACGGCGCTTCCTGTAGTGTGTAAATCGAGTTGTTAATTCACGCGCGTATAATGCGCGCGCGAATTAGAGATACAATTTACCACATAGATGAGGGGAGTTTTTAATCATTAATCTGTTCTAATTCGTCTCTAATTTTAACGCGTTAATTGTGCAACCATGTTTAAGGAATGTCGATATAGCGGTTGAAATTGCTTTTGAGATTATGCGATTTATATTGCGAGCTAGAGAATTAGCTACAAATCTTTAATTTGCAAAGGGTAGAGAAGATGAAAATAAGGATGAAATTTATATTAATGACAATCAGCACGCTTGCCACGCTTACTGCTCATGCAGGAGAGATTCTATATCAATGCAATTTTTCACAAGGAAAATGGGATGCTTCGGAATGGCAAATAGTAAAAAGTCCAAGATGGCCTGATCTCGGAACCTGGGAGCAACAAAATGATCATATAAGGAATAAAGTTCCAAGTAATGCAACAGAAAAAGAGATGCTTGGCAAGCGGGCAGGCGAAACCTATACAAGCATGTTACTGAAGAAGAAATTTAGTCCCAACCTCATTATCACCAGCACAATGTCATTCGACCATCGCATGGCTCCGCTACTCGTTATTACGCCGGAATACGGCAAAGACGCAGAAGGCAATCCTGAACATCGAGACCATTTTGAAATCGTTCTTTACGATAAAGGGTTGAATGTGTGGCATCACTATTACACTGATGGAAAACCTCACTGGAAAAAAGCTGCGTTTATAAATGCTGACTTTGAACCTAAGAAAAAATATACTCTAATCGTAGAAATCAAAACCGACAAAAAAGGTACTACAATGATCGTCTCCTGCGCTGGAAAAACTTTCGGTTACATGGACGACAGCATCCCGAAACAGTTTTATATTGGAATAACTGGCTGCGAGGGTGTCAATAGATTTTACGATTTCCAGATTTCAAAATAGTCTATACGTCAATTCTGCTTGGTTGGTAGAGAGTATTGAAGATACGGAAAATGTATGTAATTCCAAATTTTAATTCGCGCGCGCATTATGCGCGCGTGAATTAGAGGCTACAGTTATGGAGTGTTGGTGTAGCGATTATTTGCCTTTGTGAAATACGGCAGGTTCAGTGTTTTTGGGGTTTACTACTTTTTGCGACTTTTTTTCCAGTCTTCGTATTCTTCCATAGTTCCGCGATAGTCGACAACTTTGTCTGGCGTTAATTCAATAATTCTAGTGGCCAAACTGTTGATGAATTCGCGGTCGTGGCTAACGAAAATTACGGTATTTTTGAATAAGGTTAAAGCGTAGTTGAGTGCTTCAATTGATTCCAAATCCAAATGGTTAGTGGGTTCGTCTAGCGCGGAATCAATCCTTTAACATTATAGAGAGCTGGCGTTGCGATTTTAATATATTTTCTCTCTTTCATCTTTTGCTGGGGTGAAAAAAATAAATCTTGCAGAATGCATGGGTTGAAGCTGACGATTCATCATCCTATATTACAGATACAAAAAGATAAACGACTCAAATTGTAGTTAGGAGCGAATTTACGGTGGAGCCGATTGAGGGAAACGTAATAATACTAATCTACATGAATACCTGGATAGCTTGGGCAGAGTCAAGAACCCACAGAAAAAACAGAATTGTAATTAAATGGTAAAATAGCCGATGAAACAACTCTCACTTCCAATCTCAATCAGCGATCTTATTCATGGTTATTCCGTGGAATGGGAGCGTATTGAATTCAAGGAGGGCTGGAATCCAGAAGATATCCTCCACACTATTTGCGCATTTGCCAATGATTTTCACAACCTTGGCGGAGGATATATTGTTGTTGGTATTGCAGAAAAAGATGGAGTGCCAGTATTGCCGCCAAAAGGCTTACAGCAAAATCAGTTGGACAAGATACAAAAAGAGTTACTGAATCTCGGTCATTCAGCCATTCAGCCGATGTATCACCCTATCTCTGCTCCCTATGTTCTTGATAATCGGCATGTGCTCGTTATATGGGTCCCTGGCGGCGAAACAAGACCCTATCAATGCAAAGTTTCTCTTTCACAAAAAAACGATCGCTGGGATTATTATATTCGGAAACAATCAAATTCGGTACATGCTGTCAAACAGGACAAGCAGGAATTGCTGGGGCTTGCAGCCACTGTGCCTTTTGATGACCGATATTGTCAAACTGAATCTATAGATGCTTTTTCCGTAAAACTGATTGCTGAATTCCTTCGGGAAGTGGGAAGTGATCTGGCTGATGAGATTGATGATCTAAAACTTGCGACACTTGGTGCACAGATGAATATAGTGGGCGGGCCTCCGGAAGCATTGTTTCCCAAGAATGTTGGGTTGATGTTTTTTACTGATCATCCAGAAAAATATTTTCCGTATACTCGGATTGATATTGTCTGGCTGCCGGACGGTGCCGGTGGCGATACTATTATGGAAAAAACCTTCGCCGGTCCAATATGGCATATGCTGAGAGATTCTCTCGAATATATTCATCGCAACTTTCTTCACGAGATCATTCTGAAGCAGCCGGATCAGGCGGAAGCTGTTCGAGTCTGGAATTATCCTTTTGCTACTATCGAAGAAGCGCTGGTCAATGCCGTTTATCATCGATCCTATGAGATCAGAGAGCCCATCGAAGTGCGTATTACAGTAGGAGAAATCACAATCCTGAGCTATCCCGGTCCGGATCGTTCGATCAGGCTTGATGATCTGATCGCAGGAAAGGCAATTAATCGGCGTTACCGCAACCGTCGTATTGGTGAGTTTCTCAAGGAGTTGAGTCTTACCGAAGGACGAGCAACAGGGATTCCAAAGATTCAACGTGCATTGCAAAACAACGGTTCTCCACTGGCTGTTTTTGATACTGATGAAGACCGCAGTTATTTCCTTATCCGTCTGCCAATTCATCCTGAAGCACAAAAAAAATATGATCCTCTAGAACAAGTAACCGGTGAAGTAACCGGGGAAGTAACCGGGGAAGTAACCGGGGAAGTAACCGGTGAAGTAACCGGGGAAGTAACCGG
>DLIO01000011.1:55382-64872 GCA_002483765.1 Lentisphaeria bacterium UBA7640
CCGGGGAAGTAACCGGGGAAGTAGCTGGTGAAGTAATAGATGAAGTAACAGGTGAAGTAACAGGTGAAGTAACAGGTGAAGCTACCGGGGAAGTAGTACGACTTATAGAAGTTTTATTAGGAGAAATGAAGCGTGTTGAGATTCAAGAAAAATTAGGACTGAAGCATGAAGATTATTTTCGCGAAGCTTACCTTCTTCCGGCATTGAAAGTTGGTTTAATAGAGATGACGCAGCCGGATTCGCCGAGAAGTCCGACTCAAAAATATCGTCTTACCTCCAAAGGGAAAAAATGTCTCAAACAGTATTCGTAAATGAGCATTCCTGCGATTTGAAGATATATAAATTCAGCAGAAGTGCGAGAACTGGCCAGGCAAGGGAATCGTCTAAAGTGCCTGAGCTGCAGTGTCGAGAGACTCACATGAAGACACGTTGCGCCAATTCGACATAATTGGTACATAACAAGTAAGATATGCAAAGATAATAGTGTGTAAACCGTGCTCTTAATTCGCGCGCGCATTATGCGCGCGTGAATTAGGGGCTACAGTTATGGAGTGTTGGTGTAGCTATTATTTGCCTTTGTGAAATACGGCAGGTTCAGTGTTTTTGGGGTTTACTACTTTTTGCGACTTTTTTTCCAGTCTTCGTATTCTTCCATAGTTCCGCGATAGTCGACAACTTTGTCTGGCGTTAATTCAATAATTCTAGTGGCCAAACTGTTGATGAATTCGCGGTCGTGGCTAACGAAAATTACGGTGTTTTTGAATAAGGTTAAAGCGTAGTTGAGTGCTTCAATTGATTCCAAATCCAAATGGTTAGTGGGTTCGTCTAGCGCTAGTACGTTACCGGATTCCAGCAACATTTTTGCGATGATTAGGCGCGCTTTTTCACCACCGGATAATACTTTGACCGGTTTGTGGATATCATCGCCGCTGAATAGCATTTTGCCCATAAATGAACGTAGTTCGCCGTCGGTCAAACCTTCAGGCGGGCTGAAGGTGGCCAACCAGTCAATTGCGCGTTTTTCCATATTCAAAATATCCGCTGAATCTTGTGGAAAATAACTGATATCGACGGTTTCACCGTGGATGACCGAACCAGAACACGGTTCCAAATTTTTCACGAGAATCTTTAACAGCGTAGTTTTTCCGACTCCGTTGGTCCCGATGATGGCAATTTTTTCATCACTGCCGATGGTCAGCGAGACATTTTTGAACAGTTCGACATCATAGGTTTTGACGACGTCAACAGTTTCAATAACTTTGTCGCCCAGGCGTGTTTTAGGCATGAAACGAATAAATGGCGATACTCTTGAGCTTGGTTTGACTTCGTCCACTTGGATTTTCTCCAATTCTTTTTGCCGTGAAGTTGCTTGCCGTGCTTTAGATGCGTTGGCGCTAAAACGGTTGATAAATTCTTTAAGTTCAGCGATCCGGTTCTCTTTCTTGGCATTTTCTTTTTGTAGTCGTTCCTGAACCATCGCACAAGCAGTCATGAAATCATCATAATTACCATTGAATGAACGTATTTCACAGTAATCCAAGTCAGCAATGTTAGTACAAACTTGGTTCAAGAAATAGCGGTTATGTGAGATGACAATGACCGTTCCTTTGTGGTTTTTCAGGAAACCACACAACCAATCAATACTGCTAATATCTAGATGGTTAGTAGGTTCGTCGAGTAGCAAAATGTCTGGATTGAAAAATAACACCTGCGCTAACAATACGCGGAGTTTAAACCCTCCAGTCAGTGTCGACAATGGTTGTTCGTGTTTATCTTCCGAAATTCCGAGACCAACCAACAGTTTTGCGGCATCAGCTTCCATAGTGTAGCCGCCGAGCTCTTCAAAAATGCCTTCGATATTGTTGGCGCGATCTTCCTCTTCATCGGTTAATTCATCTTGAGAGTAAAGATAGTCGCGTTCGACGTGAGTTTTCCACAGTTTCTCATTGCCCATGCAAACTGCGTCAATAATTTTGCTGTCTTGGATGCCATAATGATCCTGTTTCAAAAAACCAATTTGGCAACCTTTGTCGACGCTGATTTCTCCACTGGTGGGATATTCCTGACCGGATAAAATCCGCATAAAAGTCGATTTGCCGGAACCATTAGCACCGATTAAACCATAACGATTGCCGGCGGTAAATTTTACGGAAACATTTTCAAATAGCGTCTGTTGTCCGAAACGCATAGAGATATTGGATGCTGAAATCATTCGAGAGTCCTGTATGTGAAGATATTGTGATTTTTTTTAAAGACGAAAGTTCATAATATACTGCAAAAATATATTTCTTCAAGACCATATTTACTGTGAATATTTCTATTGTTTTAACCCGAGGCCTTAAGGGCGCGTAGCTTTAGCGCACATATTTTTCCATAATTTCAGGATGAAATAATTGCTCAAGGCATGTGAATATCTGGCTTTTTCTGCTATGTTATCTGAACATGATTTAACTAAATTTTTGCAGGAGATTGTTTATGTATTTTTTATCAATGCCAATTTTGGCCAGTTCCGGGGTTTATTACGCATTTGAAAACAGCGATTGGGTCGGTAAGGGGATCGTTTTATTGATGTTGGCCGGCTCGATTGTGGCCTGGTCAATCATGTTTGAGAAGTGGATCTCGCTGAAACGAATGTTCAGCAGTTCTGATCAATTCATCAAGTCGTTCCGCAAAAAGAAATATTTCGTTCTGGGGATGGCTGAGGCGAAAAAAAATCCAGGTCCAGCAGCGAAGATTTACTTAGCGGCAATGGAAAATATCCTTGATATTTATGGCATGAACGAAGCCAAAGCAGGAGCAATGGCGGCGACCGGAGCACGCCCTGAAGTGGTATTAGGTAAAGCTCAAATTGCGTTGATTCGCGCCACAATTGATAAAGAGTTATCGGAACAGATTAAAGTTTTAGAATCGCGAATGGGGATGTTGGCGACTTGCGTTAGTGCCGCACCGTTTTTTGGTCTGTTCGGAACCGTTTGGGGCGTTATGCTGGCATTTTCCTCATTGGCCGAAAAAGGGCGCGCTGAGATTGGTTCGCTGGCTCCTGGCGTCGCTGGGGCGCTGTTAACTACCGTCGCTGGGCTCGTAGTTGCAATCCCTTCTTTAATTGGCTACAACCTGCTTACCGCATTGATCAATTCATTAATTGCCGACCTGGAAAACTTCGCCGACCAAATGTTGGCGCAGCTTCAGGTTGAACAGCTTGAATATGAAGATCGCAGATTTGTGCCGGCGCCTGAAAACGCTCCCAAGATTCTAGTTCCTTCACCTGATGTCGCTTATTCTCCACTTTCAGAACAATCTGATCCGTTCAACAGTTCTAGCAACTAACCGGAGCAATAGAAATGGCAAGAAGAGTAAGAACTAAAAAAAGCACAATGGACCAGATCAACGTTACCCCGTTGCTTGATTTGACCTTTATGTTGCTGATTGTCTTCATGATCACTACGCCGCTGCTCGAATATGCGATTGATGTAACGCCTCCCGAGTTGAATGCTGATAAGATTCCTGAAGATAATACAGTCACGATTGCGCTTAATAAACGCGGCGAATATACTTATGATAAAAAAGTGGTAACACCGGAAGAGTTGTTAGCCAATCTCCAGAAGTTGCGCATCAATTCGCCGAAAGCGATAGTTTTAGTCAGCGCTGACGGTACGCGTTCGTATAATGACGTAATTGAGTTAATGAAAACAGCGCGAAATGCTGGGTTTGCCAACGTTTCGCTGATCACTACTGGCGAACTTAATGATTAAACGAGTCGAAAATTTGAGTTTGTGCATGCGAGTTTTAATATAGAACTATGATGAAAAGCAATCAGACAGAATCGGAAAAACAACCGATGTTGGACGCAATATCCGGACAGGTTTCAAACCGTTTGCGGTTTAAAATCTTGCAGACGGCGTTGGCAGTCCACATCTTGATAATAGCTTGTCCTTTTGTCTGGAATCTTTTTGACAAAATGTTTAATCCACCGAAAAAAAAGATTATTAATGTTCGGTTAATTACTCAACTACCAAGTGCTCCTTCGGAAACTTCGTCGTCCGCCAAAGGTGGCGCGCCTTCACCTCCGGCAATAATTCCAGTTATGCCAAAAGTTGCGCCACGTCCACAACCCAAACCACTCAAGCCACCGCCAATCAAACGCGTGACTCCGCCTAAAATTCAACCTAAGCCACAACCTAAGGCGCCAGCACCACCCAAAATACAACCTAAACCAGCGCCGAAGAAACCAACACCGCGGCCCCAAAAGCCAGTACGGAGGCCGACACCAACGCCAACGCCAACGCCAAAGCCTCAACCTAAGAAGCCAGAAAAAACCTTCGAACCTATCAGTGTAGATCCTCGGGCTGTGGAAAATCAAGCCCGTATTTTGGAAGAACAGCGCCGAGTAGCTAGTAGTCAAGTAAGCGTTCCACAGGGGCCACCTGGTGACAATCTAGAAGGAGAAAAATTTCAATTAGATTATACCCAATTCGTCGGACAATACCTCAAAGCAAACTGGGAACCACCGAGTGTTTTACAGCTGGGAGGTCGCACTCCAGAAGTTACAGTCAGAATTTGGCTATCCTCGTCTGGACATATCACCCAGTGGCAATTGCTTAAATCTAGTGGCAATACATTGGTTGACAACTCGGTGAAAAACTTATTTTCAAGAATTCGCAAAATTCCACATCAGCCGCCAAAAGGGGCTTGTGTTCTTACTTTACTCATGGAGATCAAGAAGGATTGAGCGAGGCTATTTTACTTCATGATAAGCATTATCTTCAGTAAATATCGCGAATCAATTTTTTAATGACAGTTCTATCTCTGCTGGAGTCAAGTTGCGCCATTTACCGAGTGCCAACGAGCCCAACTTCAGTTGACCGATTTGCACTCTTTGGAGCTTTTCCGTACGAACACCACCAGCGCGCACAAGACGGCGAATTTCACGTTTTTTCCCTTCGTTTAAAATAAAACGATAATTCCCTGGCGAAATTTCATCGATGCGGCGCGGGCTGAGGCGTTCGCCATCGTCAATAATACCACCGCGCAAGCGTTCGAGTTCTGACGAAACAATTGGTCGATTAGTCCGCACTAGATAGGTTTTTAATACTTCGTGGCTAGGGTGCATCAATTTTTCCGCATAATCGCCGTCATTAGTGATGATCAGCATCCCTTCGCTCTCTTTGTCGAGGCGTCCGGCAGAAAAAAGCCGCGGATTATTCGGTAAAGAGATCAGCTCGAAAATAGTTTTTTCGGCGTGTTTATCAAAATTAGTACAAGTATAGCCGCACGGTTTATTAAGAAGAAGATAATAGCTGGGATCAAGAACGACCTTAACTCCATGACAAGTGACAATATCGTCGGGACTAACCTGATCGCCCGGACCTAGCGGCGGTTTACCATTAATGGTAATCGCGCCGGTAGCGACAAGATCAGCGGCCTTGCGCCGCGAAGCCACGCCAGCCGCTGCCAAAAATTTTACCAAGCGCATTGTTTCACTCATGATTCAGTACCTACGTTTTTAGAAACGATGTTAAAAATTTAACTCTATATTCTTGCGAGCCTTGCGAATATTTTCAGTTCCCGCACTCTATAACTGCTGTTCTCAATTAGCGCGCGCATAATGCGCGCGTGAATTACAGATGCAAGTTACATTATTTTAGAACTCAACTTATGTATGTGGTTTTTAAAAGCCTATTAGTCTAGAAACAAAAAAGCCGGCTACTGATGTGGCCGGCTTTTGAGATATTACGGGAATTAGCCGCCGAGAGCTTTGAACAGCACTCCAGCTGCTACTGCTGAACCGATAACACCGGCGACGTTTGGTCCCATGGCGTGCATCAGCAAGAAGTTGTGCGGATCATATTCCTGTCCAACTTTGTTGGCGACACGCGCAGCCATCGGTACGGCGGAAACACCGGCTGAACCGATTAATGGATTAATTTTGTATCCACTCAGGCGGCACATTATTTTGCCGAGGATCAGCCCGCCAGCGGTACTGATAGCAAACGCAACACAACCGAGAATAAGAATACCAATAGTTTCCATATTCAGGAATTGATCTGCGGAAAGCTTTGAGCCAACGCACAAGCCGAGCAAAATGGTGACGATATTCATCAGAGCATTGGAAGCGGTATCAACCAAGCGAGCGACGACACCACTCTCTTTCATCAGGTTACCCAGCATCAACATCCCAATCAGTGGTGCTGCTGATGGCAGAATCAACGCACAGAGCAGAGTGATGACGAGTGGGAAACAGATTTTCTCAAGTTTTGAAACATGGCGTAGTTGACTCATCCGCACCAAACGTTCTTTTTTAGTCGTTAAAGCACGCATGATTGGCGGCTGAATAATCGGTACCAAAGCCATATATGAGTATGCTGCAACTGCAATCGCTCCGAGCAAACGTGGCGACAATTGTGAGGTCAACCAGATTGCGGTTGGGCCGTCGGCGCCACCGATAATACCGATTGATGCTGCGTCTTTCAGGTCGAAGTCAATGATGTCTCCAGTGAATACGGTTAAAGCCAAAGCACCGAGCAAAGCTCCAAAAATACCGATTTGAGCGGCTGCGCCAAGTAGGGCAGTTTTTGGATTAGCGATTAACGGTCCGAAGTCGGTCATTGCGCCAACACCTAAGAAGATCAGCAATGGGAAGGCTCCGGTAGCAATACCGATATTGTAAGTCATTCCAAGCAAGCCGTCTGGTCCAGCTATTCCAGCTAAAGGAATATTGCAAAGAATTGCGCCAAATCCGATTGGTACTAGCAATAGTGGTTCGAAACCCTTGAATATGGCCAAGCCTATTAGTACGATACCGATGAAAATCATTAGCAACTTACCAATTCCAAGATGCCACGTGCGGGCAAAATCAGAACTGGTTTGCGCGATAATATCATAAATACCAGTGCTCTCCCAAAGACCTCTCATCAAATGCCCAAAACTACCAAGGCGCTCTTTACTGCCTCCAACCGCGATTGAACTGTGTTCAAGATCGGTCGGAATCATTTGGAAGAGTGCGGTTCCTGGTTCTATTTTGGCTGAAGCGGTTAGTTTAGGATTGACCCATTTGATATCGCTGGCAGAACCCAAATGGAATTCGGCTTTGCTGCGACTGGGAATCGCAAAGGTCATAGCTTTGAACCCGGAAGGCCGGGTTGAATTTGCCATGATATTAACTTCATAAGCAATAGCACTGGTTTCGCCATCATAATAATAGATGCGGGAACCGTCCCCCTGCTCAATGTAGAAGTAGATTTCATCTGCTTTTTTTACTTTTTTACCGCTAAGGTCGGTCGTTTTTATACTAGAAACGACATCGGCAAAGACCCCGGTGGCAAAAACCATAGCCAAGGTAATTAACAGTGTTTTTATTTTAAACATTAAAATGCTCCGAAGTTAAGAAAGTTCGACAACGGTTTGTCCGCTGTTGACGTTTTCGCCTTTGGCAACCAAAATTTTGCTGATTGTTCCGGCGTGTTCGCTTTTGACTTCGATCTCCATTTTCATCGCTTCGATAATGAGAACCGTGTCACCAGCGTTGACTTGATCACCCTCGGCTGAAACGATTTTGAAAACCGAACCAGGCATTGGGGCAACTATGGCTACGCTTTTACCGCTACTAGCGGCAGCGGCGGCAACTGGAACTGCACCGCCCTCAGAAGCTGAAACCTTGAATACTTTGCCGTTAACCGTGACGCTAGCGCCGTCCGCGGAAACTTGAGTATTGAAACTCTGTCCATCAACATTGACGCTATAATTGCCACCTTCAGATTTTGCTGTCGATGTTTTGGCGTCTGTTTTGTAACGAATTCCAAGTGGCTTGTCGCCCTGTAAGAATGCTAGCCCTTTATCGCCACAAGCGGCAACGATGAAGATGTTTTCATCAGTAGTTGGTAGTCCAGCGTCTTCGAGTTGTTTTTTGGCTGGAGCAATACCCAACTTCGGGTTTTTGTCGTTAAGATCGTGAATATCTTCTTTAGTCGGTTCCAATCCAAGTTGTTCAGATGCGATTTTAACAATCTCTGCATCAGGTTCTGCTGGAGTGTGGCCGAAATAACCCAACACCATTTTGCCGTAACCTTCGTTGATTTTCTTCCACGGGCCAACGGTAGCGTTTAAAAACGCTTGCTGGAAGTAGAATTGAGAAACCGGTGTGACTGAAGTTCCAAAACCACCGCGACGGACCACTTCTTCCATTTCTGCAATAACTTTGCCGAAGAGTGGGAGCGTATTGGTATCGCGCATCATCTGAGTATTGGCGGTTAACGCGCCACCAGGCATTGGCGAGAAGATAATCATTGGGCTGACGGTGTTAGATTCTGGCGGGATCTCGTATTTATCCAAACATTCGGTGAAGACACGTTCTGCTTCGAGAATCTTTTTAGGATCTATATCAATAACGTAACCAGTGCCTTTCAAGCGGCGCCACATGGTAAGAATATCCACTTCGCAAGTTCCGCCAGAAAGCGGCGCCATCGCCAAGTCAATACAATCGGCTCCAGCTTCAATGGCGGCGAAGTTTGAGGAAACCGCAAGGCCTGCAGTTTCGTGCGTATGGAAATGGATTGGAACATCTTTTCCGAGCAACTTGCGGGCTTCTTTGATGGTTTCATAAACAACAGAAGGAACGGTAGTACCGGAAGCATCTTTGAATGCTACGCTTTTGAACGGGATTTCAGCTTTAAGGATATTCTTAAGCGTGTCAATATAAAATTGAGCTGAGTGAGGATAGCCGTCGTCACAACCAGGAGGCAATCCCATGAGCGCGACTGTAACTTGATGGCTAGCGCCAGCGTTGGTAATACAAGCGCCGGAATAAGCGAGATTGCGGACGTCATTCAAAGCGTCGAAGTTACGAATAGTTGAGACGCCGTGTTTTGCAAAAGTGGTAGCGTGAAGATTGATGATGTCGCGCGATTGGGAAACTAATCCGACAACGTTTAGGCCACGAGAAAGAGTTTGGAGATCAGCATTCGGTGCTTTAGCGCGAAATTTGTCCATCATTTCGTAAGCGTCTTCCTGACAGTAGAAATAGAGGCTCTGAAAACGAGCTCCGCCGCCAATTTCGAAATATTCAGTTCCAGCTGCAAGGGCGGCTTCAAATGCGGGCATGATGTCGTCGGTTTTAACGCGTGCGCCGAGGCACGATTGGAAACCGTCGCGAAATGATGTTTCCATAAATCTAATTTTCTTCATATATCTATCCTGTTTTTGAGTTTTTTATCTTTTAAAATTAATTTTTCTTATGCAAATTAGCTGCAAATGCTGCAGCCGCTGCCATGCGCGGGTCAACGTTTGCTGGTTTAGCTTGGGCGGCCGGTTCTTCAAGCAAATGCTCGAACGGTTTGACCAATTTGTGGGTAGCTCCGATAATAAACACGACCAGTATCAAAAATAAGAATACTGCGGTCATTCCGAGCCCTGCTAGCTTGAATCCATCCATCAACAGTTCCATGTTGCCTTCCTTCTAGTTATTTACGTTTTTGTAATAGTTTAGTGTCAAAAA
>DLIO01000118.1 GCA_002483765.1 Lentisphaeria bacterium UBA7640
ACCGGAAATAGACCCTTATTTAATTTTATCCCAATTGGTTTCAGACTTTGTGCCAAATGGGAAAACTGTGGCGTCCGTTATGATGCCGATAATTTAAAAAAATCATTTTTTTGCTTTGCCGTTTTGTTTATTTCTTTAAATTTTGCCTTGTCAGACATTTTCTGTAACGGGACTATTCAGACAACCTTGTATGGACAGGTCCAATCTTGTCACAATTAGCCATAATTATCCAACGATTAGCGAATTGCTATGAGTTTTTATCTTACCGCTAGAATTGAGAGCAGAGACTGCATAATAATTTATCCGAAAAACAGCATCAATAATTATCTTTTTAAGTTCATTCGTTTTGTCTGGTAATATTCCCCAATAGCTAATCGTTTTAGAGGTGCGGAATTTGCTGCGCAACTGCGTTGAATACGCCATAAATACAAAAAATCTCAAGAGTCCGTTTCGGATACCTCTCTGGAAAATCGCAGAAATTTCAATATATAATATTATTACCTTTTTTATTACCTTGTTTGCACCCTTAACCCCTTGTTTTATTTCTGGAATACTGTATAATTAAAGTTGTAAGCATCAGAGTTTAGCATTTTTGGAGTATATAATGAACCAAAGCGATATAGCAAGAGAAGTTGGAGTTTCACAAACTGCCGTTTCTATGGTTTTGAATAACCCTGATACCACCAAAGTATCAAAAGAGAAAAGGCAACTAATCGGTGCGTTTCTGAAAAAATCCAATTATTTTAATCGAGCTGATGTGCGAAAAACGTGGAACATTGGTTATGTGATGAACGAATATCAAAACAGTAAAAGCACGTTTTATCATCGCCTTATTTCTGGTATTGAAGAGGTCATTGAGCAAAACGGTTACAACTTATTCGTTGAAATTTTTCGTGGAGCTATTCCAAGCGTTGTTAAACGTCGTAAAGTCGATGGTATTATCCATAGTGCTGATATCAAAAATGATGATTGCCCAGTGCCAATGGTCCTTCTTAACAGGGCAGAGCGTAAGATGAGTTGCGATACGGTAATGCCTGACAATGCAGGGGCAATTTATCAGGCAATGGAACATCTGGTCGAACTCGGACATCGGCGAATCGCTTTTCTTGCGTTGCTTCCAGTCGACCAACACGTAAACCATAAACTAATTATGATTAATTTTGAAGAGCGTTTTGATGCCTTCAAACGTGCTACTGAATATTTTGACATCGAAAGTGTTGCTGGCTATATTCAAATTCCTAAATTAAAAGATGCTAAGGATAGCATAGCGAAAATAACGGAGGTGTTACAGCAATGGAATAGTATGAAAAAGCCACCAACGGCAGTCGTTTGTAGTAACGACGGTTATGCTGCTATGCTTTTCCGCATCGCATTAGATTCGGGAATGAAAATACCTGAAGAGTTAAGCATTATCGGCATTGACAATAAAGAACATGATATTACAGATGGAGCGATGTTAACTACGGTAGATCAAAATTTTTACAGGATGGGACAGATTTCAGCTGAGTTGTTGCTTAAACGTATTAATCGGGCGGATACCCCCGTAGTACGAGTGAACTGTGAATCATCTTTGATAAAAAGAATGACTACCGGAATAAATAAAAACAAGGAGGTGAAATGAGAAGATTATCGAGTAGAGTCCAAAATTTATCCAAAACAGCAGGAGATGAGATTTAAAATGAAAAATCGTGTGGAAGAAAATTTCATAAAAGGTTTAATTAATGGAGTAAATGAGATGCGAGTAAAGAGACGTAAGTTGTTGATTAGCAACAGTTTCACTTTGATTGAATTGTTGATAACGGTCGCCATAATTGCGATTCTGGCAGCCATGCTACTACCAGCATTAAATCAAGCTCGTGAAAAAGCTCGTGATATTTCGTGCGTTAATAAATTAAAGCAACTTGGTCTGTATAGTGCTCTTTACCAAGAGGATTTTAATGGTTATTTTACCCGAACCTTTCCGTTTTCCGGATCGGGTGGTTGGGGAGGTACTCTTATGACGTGCGGATACTCAAAATCTCTGCATGATTTTGAATGTCCATCTCATAAAGGACCAAAGCCTTCGGATATTGATCCTGCAACCGATGCTCAGTACGGGGCGCTTTGGAGCCATTATGGCATCAATAACATGCACATCGGCAGTTCAATTCGGTATTTGCCAAGTGGTGATCCAAACATAAATGACCCAGCAAAAAATAGCCAAATTCGCCAACCTTCGCAGGTGATCCTGATAACCGAAGGACGACGTACGGACTCCGCACCTTACAATGCAAGTAACTCGTTGATTCGCGGTTCCTATTCAATTGCTGATTCCAATGCTGTCGCTGGTTTTGCTTATCCGAAGCACCGTAGCTCTATCAATGTTTTATGGTGCGATGGACATGTCGATGCTGTAAAAGGCAGAACTTCAGCTGAATTGTATCTAAATTATGCATTAGGTAGCTATACTGGATTCGATTCTAAGTGGAGAAGGCGTTAAATATTATTTTGTTATTGAGCCTTATTTGTAATTATAAAATTAAATGGAGAAAAAAATGAGTGCGCCAAGCAAAG
>DLIO01000071.1:0-5427 GCA_002483765.1 Lentisphaeria bacterium UBA7640
ATGCAAATACTTTACAGTCCAGGTCTGGCCCTTTTAATTTATTTTTTTCTTGCTCATTAATTGATTAAATAGCCATATTTTCCATCTTAAACAAATAAAGTGAGGCGTAAAAAATTAAAATAAGCAATTTGTCTTCAATTTTGTTTTGTTGCACCTTTCGCCTGCGAACTAGATGCCTGCGCTCTATAAAATTCAATGCAGAGCTGGGACTCTGCGTACCCAGGTTTTATCAGGGCCTGGCCCTTTTAATTTTTTATCAGGGCCTGTTTTTATCAGGGTCTGGCCCTTTTAATTTATTTTTTTCTTGCTCATTAATTATTTAAATAGCCATATTTACCACTTTAAACAAATAAAGTGAGGTGTGAAAAATCAAAATAAGCAATTTGTCCTCAATTTTGTTTTGTTGCACCTTTCGCCTGTTTTATCAGGGTCTGGCCCTTTTAATTTATTTTTTTCTTGCTCATTAATTATTTAAATAGCCATATTTTCCATCTTAAACAAATAAAGTGAGGCGTAAAAAATTAAAATAAACAATTTCTCCTCAATTTTGTTTTGTTGCACCTTTCGCCTGCGAACTAGATGTCTGCGCTCTATAAAAGTTTAATGCAGAGCTGGGGATCTGCGTACCCAGGGGAATTTTGTCGTTTATCGGGATTAATCGATGAAAGCGAAGGTTTTTCAGTTTGCGAAGATCGGATGTGGGCGCCACGGTCATTCGACATGGTTCAGTGTCCGCACTCCGTAAACGGGCAGAATTATGGGATGAATGCATGTCTTGAGTTGTACGCAAAATCTAAGGCACAGGCATGAACTCCTATGTTACCTTATAAAACAAATTTAACGGTTATTTTTAACCGCTCTAACTTCATGCGCGCCACATCATTCGATATGGTTATCAACATTATGCGCGCGCTAAGTTTAAGCGCTGGCGATAGTGCTGGAGCGGATTAGTAATGACGGACTTAGGCGGGTTCGCAATGGTACGAAGGTTTTACCGGGTGCGCGAATGTATTGCAAGGCTTGAGATGCTAAATCATCGTAATTGAGTTTGATCGTCGTTAATGGCGGATATAGTTGTTCGCTTATCGGAAGATTGTCGCAACCACACACCGCCACATCATCGGGGATTTTCAGACCTCTTTCCATCAAAACCCGATAAACACCAACCGCCATTTCATCATTGGTGAAGATTGCGTCAAACTCAAATAATTTCTCCGCTATGACGTTTTCCAACGCAGAAGCGGCCCCAGATGCAGTAAAATCAGTATTGATAATCTGATTGCGACTAAATTGGATTTGATGACTGTTCATTGCTTCAATAAAACCAGTTTCAATCTCACGGGTAAAAAAATGATCGGCAAAACCTCCAATTAAGAGGATTTTTTGCCGACCACAAGCTAAAAGGTGTTCAACTGCCAGATGAGCGGCAGCGGTATTGTCAAACGCGAATGAGCTATAAGTGCCGTCCGAGATGTTACATCCGGGATTGTCTAGCAATATCAAACCAGGCAAAGCCGATAATAACGCATGAAGTTGTTCAGGCGGGAAATTACCAAAAATTAACGTGGTCTGTGCGTCAGTATGACGCGCGGCTTCCAGTAAGCGCATAAAGACTTGATAGTCGCCGTTGGCGCTGCGGATGATGCATTCACAACCACTCTCAGCCAGTTGTTGTTCAATCGAAGTCAGCAACCGCGCATGGAACGCGACCGGCGTCTGGCCAGTGCTACCGATAATTAACTGAACCTTAGAAATTTTGCCGTTACGCCGCGCGCTGGGGCGTCCGAGACGCGAACTGCGCATGTAACCAAGCTTGGCCGCCATATTCATGATAGCGTCACTGGTTTCCGGCTTTACCTGTGGGTTTTGGCGCAGGGCACGACTAACCGTCATCACACTAACGCCACACTCACGAGCGATATCAGCTATGGAGATTGAACCTGGAATATTTTTACGTTTGGATTTCATGATGCTAATTATATCATAAATTTTGGTTAAATCAATCACTATGCTCTTGCTTTTTTATTAAATAATGTTATAATCTATTTATGCAATGTTAAAACTAACATTGTTAAAACAACCTAACAAGGAGTTTATTATGGGTTATCTAATCAAGTCTGAAAGTGAAAACCGTCTCAACGCCGTCCGCAACATTCTGGAAGAACGCAATCTCGATCTTGCATTGATTTACTATGATGAATTTAATATTGGTAACGGCTGGTATTTGACCGGTTGGTGTCCACAATTTGAATCGGGTGCGGTATTGGTTCCACGGAAGGGCACTCCGATGTTATTAGGTGGACCGGAAAGCGAACCTTTTGCCAAACTAGACAGCGCAATCACTGAAACGCGTAATTTCCCAGTTTTCATGGTTCCAGACGAAGAATATCCAGCGGCAACGATTATTGATTTCCCTAAATTATTCGCGGAACTAAATTCAACTTTGGGACAGATTAAAGCTATTGGACTGGTTGGCGCGGGACGGATGCCATCTGAGTGTTATCGTGGCATTATTGAAGGATTTGCCGGAGTGAAAGTCGAAGATATTACTGCTGAATTCACGGCGTTGCGCTATATCAAATCCGACTGGGAACGCGAACAAATTCGCGCAGCGTTTGCGCTGGCTGACCTCTGTTACGACGCCATGAAGGAACAAGTCGTTCCGGGTAATTCTGAAATTGAAGTCGCGGCAGCGGGCGAATATGCCGCACGCAGTCGCGGTGCGACAGGATTCGGATTCTCAGCAATTGTCGGCAGTGGCAGCCGTTCCAATGCCGTAGTACCGACCGCCAGCGCCAAGAAAATGGTTGCAGGCGAAACCGTAATGATCGGGTTGGCGCCAAAAGTCAACGGTTACGCCGGAGTCATTGGCGATTTTCTGCCAGTTTCTGGAACCTACACCGCGCGCCAGAAAGAGTGTTTGCGCTATCTACGCGAAGCTTTTATTATGACTAAAAAGATGCTGATTCCCGGAAAAACTGGTCGCGAAGTTGACGCTCCGGCACGCGCCTACTTTGAAAAACTCGGGTTTGCCAAGTATCTTGTCTGCCCGTTTGCACATACCATCGGTTTGCATGAGGCTGAATCTCCGTTTTTCGGGCCGGGTAGTGATGATGTTCTGAAACCGGGCATGACAATTTGCGTTGATGTCAGTTTTTTCGGTCATCCAGAATTTCATGGCTCCCGAATTGAAACCGGCTATGAAATAACTGAAACTGGCGCTATTCCGCTCAGCCCAAAAATGGATCGTCTTCATACCACGTTGGAGTTCTAATAAAGGAATAAATCATGGATATATCACTATTGCCGTCCGGAGATTTTAAACCGGCTCTGGAATTTAAACATTTCCCAAACCGGGTTGCGGCCTTTGTGTTTCGCAACTGGAATCTGGTATCGGTCAATAGACTGGCAACGGTATTGCGTACCGGCGAGGCAGAGATCATCAAAGTTGCGACAATGATGAAATTACCGCCGCCGGTTGATCCCGGTTGCTTGTGGATCCAAAAGGGCTATATCACACTAATCCGGCAAAACTGGCATCTGTTGCCTTATGAACAGATTCTGGAATTGCTGGATTGGACGCCTGAACAGTTGAAACACTGTTTAAAAGAAGATGATTTTCTGTGGCATAAATTAGGTAATATCAAGCCTGACGTTGAATTACTGCGCTATCAGGAGTTTACGGAAGAAGAACAACAACGTTGCGCCGAAATTGGCAACACTGTTACAAAAAACTGGATTGACGGATTCAAGCCGTTTGAATTTGCCGCTAGCAAAACTTTGCCAGCTGAATCGAATTCGTCCGGTTTGCGCATGATCTATCCCTATGACATGGTTTATGGCGAACCGTTACTAGATGACGAATTGGCTGGGTTTCCAGAAAAAATGTTCCGTGACTATGCGGCGGCAGGAATTAATGCGTTGTGGATGCCAACGTTGATTTATCAATTGGTGGAATGGGATCGCGCGCCAGAAATGTCCGGCGCGTGGGAAACGCGGCGTCGCAATTTGAAAAAACTAACAGAACGCGCAAAATCATTCGGTATTGAAATAATTCTGTATTTTAATGAACCACGCTCGATTACTACACAATATGCAAAGCGTTTTACCGACTTGAAAGGACTAGAGAGTGAGGGGCATACCACTTTATGCACGTCGCAACCTGAAACCCTGAACTATCTAAAAAGCGCAATGCATGAATTGTTCGCCGATTGCAACGATTTGGGTGGCATTTTTCTGATTACCCGTTCAGAAAATCCGACTAATTGTGCTTCCCACGATCGCAAAAAAGAATGCCCACGCTGTGCCAAACGGCAAATCTCCGAGATTGTTGCGGAAACCGTTAATGCAATGGCAGAAGGCGTTCTAGACGCAAAACCAACGGCGCGAGTATTGGCCTATACCTGGGCATGGGCAACGGAATATTTTGACGATATTATAGCGCGTCTGAATCCCGGAGTAACTGTTCTATCGGTCAGCGAATGGGGCGTAAAAACGGATTGCGAAGGTATTTCCGGCTCCGTAGTCGACTATTCAATCTCACATCCGGGTCCATCAGCTGATGCAGTGGCTGGCTGGCGCACGGCGCAAGAACGCGATTTAAATTGTGCAGCTAAAATTCAGATTAATAACTCTTGGGAGATGAGTACGGTTCCGTATTTGCCAGTTTATGACCTGATTGAGGAACATCTCAATAATCTGCGTCAAGCTGGCGTCAATGATTTCATGTTAAGCTGGACCTTGGGCGGTTTCCCCTCCCCGGTAGTCGCCATGCTTACTCACATTAAAGAAGAAATTGCAGAAACGCTTTACGGCGCATCAGCGAAAAATACTATCTTAGCTGCATGGAAAAATTTCAGTAATGCATTTCGTAATTTCCCGTTTAATAGCACTGCGACCATCTATCTGTCGCCGGTCAATTGTGGCTGCGCGAATTTATTGTACCTCGAACCTACCGGCTACCTTGCGACAATGGTTGGAATCCCTTATGACGATTTGGATGGATGGCGGGGAATTTATCCTCCAGAGGTATTTGAACGCGCATTCAGTCGGATCGTAAACGGCTGGAATGACGGCCTCGAATTACTAGCGGAAGCGTCTTCACAAATCGCGCCGGAGTATCGTAATAATTTGGACGAACTAACTCGTATTGCCGACGCGATTTATTCCATTTTCCGCAGTACCATGAATCAAATTGCATTTATTCGTAAACGCGGCGACGCGAATTCTGAACAACTAATCCCAATCCTTGAGGATGAGATGGCGTTGGCAAAACGATTGATGGCAGCTCAAACTACCGACGCCAGGATCGGCTTTGAAAGCAGCAATCACTACAGCTACACTCCCAACCTACTCGTAGAAAAAATCCTGAACTGTCAAGCTATCCTGAAATCGTTAAAAAAATGATAGTCTAACTTCGCGCGCGCA
>DLIO01000071.1:5593-32312 GCA_002483765.1 Lentisphaeria bacterium UBA7640
AGCCCGCGCGAAGTTTAAACCGTCTAATTGATTGAATCATTTCAGAAATACCGTGCATATTTCGCTACAACGATTATATTAAACTTTTTCAACACCAAACTACTTGAACTTTTAAGTTAAATTTTAATCTATGAATAAGATCGTCTCGCCACTTAGAGCGCAACTGAAGCCGTTAATTCGTCCACTGACTATCGTCGTCACCTTCAGCGTCGGGTACTTCTGTACTTGGGCGCATGAATTCACCTGGCTGATCCGGCCATTGCTAATATTTATGTTTTACATCATCTGCCTTCAGATTAAATTGCCGGAACTAAAAATCCGACGTAGCCATCTGAAAATCCTGTTGTTTAATATTGCTATTCCAACTGGATTATGGGGCGGGCTTTGTCTGTGTGGCCAACCACTTATCGCGCAAATTGTGTTCTTCACCGCAGTGACGCCGACAGCGAACGCCGCTCCAGTCGTGATGAAATTCCTCGGCGGCAAACCGAGTTATGTCGTGACCTCATTTGTGTTGACTAATATTGGAGTTTCACTGGCGTTATTGTTCCTGTTGCCGTTAGTAACTGGACGCGTCTCCTTGCCAGCATTCCTTGATGCTGGATGGAATTTGGGCATTATTATCGTTGTTCCAGTAACCGCCGCATTGATAACCCGGGCATTGTTTAAATCCGCTCCGCAACGGGCCGCTAAATTTGGAGGATTTTCATTTTTTCTGTGGTCAGTAACGCTATTTATCATTGCCGCCTCGGGTTCATACTCGATTGCTCAACACGATGAAATATCTAAAAACTACCTGCTACTGATTGGTTCAACTACCGCGTTGATCTGTGTCATGAATTTTGTTTGTGGACGTTGGCTCGGAGAACCTGGGCTAAAAAGAGAAGCAAGTCAATCGCTCGGACAAAAAAACACCGCATTAACTATTTTTTTGGCACTACAATTCTCTGATCCTTTAGTAGCTTTGGGCCCGAGTTTTTACGTGCTTTGGCACAACTTGTGGAACGCCGTTCAAATGCTTATCCACGACCGTCGTATCGCCCAAGCAACAATAGATAAATAAATGAACCCCAAATTATGTGAAAAACTACTGATTTGGCTCATCCCTGTCGTTGCGCTTCTAATCATTTTCACAACTTTGTGGCTGTGGGCTTTTAAGTTTGAGCCCGAAAGTTTTTCGGTCAATCACAGCGAAGTCAAATTACAAAACTGGCATAAAGTTCACAACCACCTGAAAATCGCAGTTTTGGCGGATATTCATCAACGTAAGATCCCCGACGAATTACAGCGTTTGCGCGAAATTATAAAAGCCACCAATGCAGAGAAGCCAGATATTGTCGTTCTGCTGGGCGACTTTATCGGGCGCCGTTTTGACCCGAGAAAAGTCAATGCCACGCCAGAAATCATTGCTGTAATTTTGAAAGATTTGCAGAGCAATTATGGGACTTACGCAGTTCTCGGCAACCACGATTGGTGGCACGATGGCAACGCAGTACGTCAAGCATTGGAGAAAGTCGGGATCACGGTTTTAGAAAATAGCTACATTCCTCTGACCATCCACGGGAAACAGTTGAATATAATTGGTCTGCCCGACCGAACCACTCGCCATAAAACATTGGATTTATCTAAACTCCCAGACAACAAAATTCCATCGATTGTGCTGTCTCACGATCCTGATTATTTTGAAGAGTTGGAGTTGCCATACGAACTAATGTTAGCCGGTCACACGCACGGCGGCCAAGTCAAACTGCCATGGATTGGCGCATTGATCACGCCTTCAAAATACGGCACCAAATATTCCGAGGGTTGGTTTGAACGTCATGGCAAAAAACTTTTCGTCACCCGTGGACTCGGCGCATCAATTATCAGATTGCGCTTTCTCTGTCCTCCAGAAGTTGCAATACTGAACATCAGTCGCGCGGAAGTCACCACTACACTTTCATTTTAAACCTTTTTTAATCACTTAAAACAAAGAAAAATAAATTGACAAAAGGTTAAATCAAACTTAGATTAAAAAGGTCTATGTGATGCACTATAGATGAGCAGTTGTAAAAAAACAATCAAACAAAGAGGAAAAGATCATGGCAGAAAATAGAATCGTATGTACCTGTATGGATGTAGACTATCACACTATTCGTAAGGCAATGGTCGAACACACGGCTCGAACAGTTGAGGAGATCCAAGAGATAACAGGCGCAGGCATGGGTTGCGGCTGCTGTATTCCTGAGATCGAAGAGATTTTGGCTTCGGTCTGCGGTTGCACAGGCACCTCGCTAAAAGAAGTAGTCGACGCTGTCAATGCAGGCGCGACAACCGTCGAAGCTGTTGGCGAACAAACCAAAGCGGGAACAGATTGCGGGCGCTGTAAAAAACTAATAGAAAATATAATTAAAAATAAACGCTAAACAGACGAAGAGGAAAAGGGAAGATTGGTCTACGCCACATCATTCGATATGGTGGAACAAATGACACGAATTATCACGAATGAAAAAGAAGGGAGCTTAACACGGAGCCACGGAGCCACGGAGAAAAATGAAAAAAGTAACTTACAAGGAATCCTTGTTAATTGATAGGAAAGTGGACGGTCAAGCAAGAGTGAATTTTTTCCAAATATAATTTATTTCATCCTCCATGGCTCAGTGCCTCTGTATTGAAAATTCCCCTTTCTCTCTATTAGTGCCCAATTAGTGATTATCAGTGGTTCGAAATTTTCTTTTTTCCCCATTCGTGACCATTCGTGACCATTCGTGACCATTCGTGACCATTAGTGTCATTAGTGTCATTAGTGTCATTAGTGGACAAAAATCTCTTTTCTCTCTTTTCTTTTTTCGTGCTTTTCGCGGTTAGTTCAATCCAGCCGCTTCACTACGCGATCCTCTAACAATAAGCTCATTTGTTGAATAGCGGTTTTATTCAGTATTTTCAGCCGTTCGGCCTGACCTAATTCTTCCCGAATAAAATGTGCATTCAGATTTTCCAGATTGGCCAGGCGCAATAACTGCGATACATTGGCAAAGTCTCGGATATTGCCTTTTTCGTTTGGATTTTCATTCCGCCATTGTTTTGCGGTTTTTCCAAACAAAGCCATATTTAAAAGGTCTGCTTCAGTTGCATAAACCAAATTGATTTGCTCTTTGGTCAATTCTTGAGGAATCAGATGTCCCTTAATGGCATCCGTATGGATACGGTAATTAATTTTAGTCAGATTACGACGAATATCCCAGCCAAGTTGTTTGAATTCTTCGTCATTAAGACGTTGAAATTCTTTGATCAAATAGAGTTTTAATTTAGGAGAAATCCACGAAGCAAACTCAAAAGCAATATCTTTGTGGGCGTAGGTGCCGCCATAGCGTCCTGCTTTCGCTATCACGCCGATGGAATTTGTCTTCTCAGCCCATTGCTTAACAGGGAGGATAAATCTATTCAGGCCTGCTTGATTTTTAATTCCCTCGAATTCGGGGAATTAAAATCTGGATTGTACATCTGCTCCCATATCCCAAGAAATTCTATTGTGTTTTTATTGCGCAGCCACTTCTCAATTAGCGACACTCCGTTTTCAACATTTCGCACCATGCCAGTTAACGAAACGTAGTCCAATTGTTGATTTGCAAGAATGGTGATTTAGCTTCCGTTCACATTAATTTCTCTATTTCTGCCCATTGCCAAATCTCCTTAGGTTTACTACCGTTTGTGCCCGCTAAAAATTTAGGTATAATATAAGAATGCAAGCGCCTTATGTCAACTTTTACTTTATCCGAACAATTTATGTATAACAGTGGAGAAACAACGTAATTTATGTTTCCCATTAGCGCACGCGCTTAAAGATTGCAACGTTTTTCTCTATTTCTCGTCTCTTTTTCAACAGAGTCATCTGAGACTTGATTTTGATGGATTATGGCGCTATTTTAATAGCTCTTTCCCATAATTGACTTTTAAACGCGAATCCCTATACGAGGCCTCAAACATTGTTAAAATTTTTCAAAAAAATCACCGCTGGTTTAATGCGCGATGACAAAACCACCAAAAGTGCCAGCAAATCAATCAAACAACCAGCTCCCCGACAAAAAAAACCTGTTGATGACGTCACTCCCAAAGAAAAGAAATCCACCGAAAGACCAGTATCACGGCCCAAAAAAGCTGCCGATGAGTTAGTCGCCCGAGAAAAAAGATCCAAAAAAACAAGTCGCAGGTCAGAGCGGCAATATGATGAAAAGCCTAAAGCCGACAGTAGACGTAAAAGCAATAGCAACAGGCCGAAAAAGACCAAGCAACAAAGCCAGTCTTATCAAGTAATCCCTGAGCCGGAAAAAGCTTTAAATCGTTACAGTGTACCGCCAAAACCTGAAAAACTTGAGGTGGTTCCGCCGGAAGAAGGAAAGAAACGCTTTGCCGACTTGCCGATTCATGAAGATATTTTATATGGCCTTCAGGAATTAGATTTCAAATACTGCACTCCGATCCAGGAAAAAACGTTGCCAACTCTCTTGGAAGGCCGAGATTTAACTGGCAAAGCACAAACCGGCACCGGCAAAACTGCAGCGTTTTTAATTGCCGCATTTACACATATCCTTAACAATCCAGAGACCGACCGCTTGCCCGGCACTTGCCGCGTCTTAGTATTGGCTCCCACTCGGGAACTTGCGATGCAGATCCACAAAGACGCTGAAGCATTATCCTGTTATACCAAATTGGATAACCTAGTGATTTTCGGTGGTATGGACTATCAAAAACAACGCCGACGTCTAGAAAATCCCATTGATATTCTGGTTGGAACGCCCGGCCGCATTATCGATTACAGCAGAAATGGTTATTTGAAACTTGCGAAAACTGAAATCTTAGTAATTGATGAAGCGGACCGCATGCTTGATATGGGATTCATCCCGGATGTTCGCCGCATCGTCAACCAGCTTCCGCCTGCAGGCAGACGCCAAACAATGTTTTTCAGCGCGACTTTAGATCCCAAAATTATTCGTTTAGTTGAAAGTTGGCTGATCAAGCCGGTTACCGTCGAAAGCGAATCGGAACAACTAGTGACCGACTTAATTGATCAGCAATTCTATGCAGTTACCCGTCGGGAAAAAATTCCAATGTTGCTGTGGTTACTAGGGCATGAACAATATGAACGTGTCATAATTTTTGGCAATCGCAAAGATCGCAATGAGGAGTTGGTTCGTCAGCTGGCGCGTTATAATATTTACTGTGTATTGCTTTCGGGCGATGTACCACAGGAAAAACGGATGAAAATTCTTGAGCGCTTCCGTCAAGGCACTGAACGCATTTTGATTGCGACCGATGTCGCGGCTCGCGGTATTCATGTCGATGACGTTTCGCTGGTCATTAACTATGATCTACCTGAACATCCTGAAGATTACATTCATCGTATCGGCCGTACCGGCCGCGCAGGAAAAACTGGACGCTCTGTCGGTTTAGTTTGTGAGTTTGGTGGCTATGTCCTGCCAGACCTCGAAAAATTGCTTGGCCGCGAATTAAAGTGTAATATCCCGGATGATGAAATGGTTAAAATGCCATCTCAGTTTGAGTGGCGGGATCTAATGGCAAAGCGCGAAAGAGAAGAACATGAACGTTCCATACTGGAAAACTCTCAAAAAACCAAAGCCGAAGCCGCTGCTATTATTGAAGCCGGCAACGAACTACCAACGAGCTAATCACCAACGGTATCAAACATTTTTTGCGCCGTGATTTTAGTCTTTAAACTTCGCGCGCGCATAATGCGCGCGCAAAGTTCAAAGCAGTGATTGTACTGGAGCTGCGAACTTAGACGTGGTAGAAAAACGGCTTTAAAAAATCACCTGTGATTTCTTAAACCGATTCGAGTTTATTAATTATCTCAGTGACTTTTTTCTCATAAATATCCTGCCATTCAGGAGCGAGCAAACACTCTGTAACTTCGTAGCCACCTTTGTTATAGTAACTGGCAGGGCAACCGTAATGCAGATAACCATTAGTGTAGCCCAGAACAAAAGTATTTGAGAAAGATGAAGATTTTTTGATATTCATTCCGATTTCAACCAGTGTTTCTGCCGGAGAACTGATTAAGATACCGTTACCAATCCTAATCCCCATCACTTCAGCGTCAATCGTATCTTCGCCTGACTGCTCATTGAGCTTCTGATGTTTTCTCAATGTAGCGATATCATCCACGATTTTTGACAGATATTCCATCGCCCGAATATTACGTAGATATTTACCGATGTTTTTCTGATTAAAAGTAGCCATGGCTTTATTCGGCGATAGCTCGTCTTGGTGATCACCTTGAGGAGATACGGAAGATAAACAACTCAGATTTCGCTCCGATTTCAGGTATAAAGGCAAAAAACTCTCGAAGTTTAAACTGGTGAACCGCAATGATGCAAGCAGTGCATTTTGTTCCTGGCGCAACTCTGCAACTCGTTCGTTAATATCGGTTCTTCTTGGCAATTTTACAGTCTCAGAAATAACTTTTAATGTCGCGTCATCCGTTTTAATCTTACGCCATGCATTTAAAGTGCTTTGACCAAGCGCAGAACCAAGCTGTGCAACGTCGCGCGGACGATTGAATTCCTTAAAAGTCGTATCGCAAACATCTCCAGCGGCGCCTTGCAAAAATAACGCCATTGCGCCATTCCCTAAACTGCTTTCGATAACTTTTGAGGCATAACCAGGAATATTCGCGGTAATATGACCCAAATAATCGCCAAAAAGCAGATGACACGCAAAATTATAGACCACCGCCAACGGCGTTCCGTCCAGATGATCGACTCGGATAATCCCAATTTCGTGGTCAATCGGTCCAGCGTTTTCAATTACGTCATCAGGCGGCGATGGGATACTGTGGCGAATCGTCCAATGCTTGCCGTCTTTAAGCCTGAGCGTTCGGTTCATCGAGATCCGCTCTTCGCGCCCTTTCCCGAAACCAATGTGAACCGGCATCATGTTTTCCACGGCCCGCCGCACGGCGTCAAAGGTTCGCTCGACCTGTTCTTCGTCACTACACAACATCTGTCCTGGCGGATGAGTGTGCGATGCATTAACCAAAACATTGCAACCGGGAATCTGCAATTCGCGTTCAATACGGCCCCGCAGATTAGGCAAAAAATCCTCTCCGACATCGGGCAAAGCTCCGTCACTAATCTTTCTACCACCAATTGCGGTTACATCCATGGTAATAATGACCACTGGTATCTTCCCGTCATTCAATATCAACACTTTAGCATAAAGCGGATCATTGACGACAACTCCAGGTTCGTCAGTAGTAATATCGCTCTTAGCAACCCCGGCATGCAAGGTGGAAGATCTCTTTTTAAACTTTTTTTGTTTTGTATTTTCTATTATTGCCATATTAAGCCTAACCTCCTAAATAACTCGTTGCCTTAATTGTTTCTATCTCTTCCCACATGATAACTTAGCGCATGAGAATTGATTTTCATTAAATGGTATCTGTTTTTTAGGTAAAGGCCCGTAAATAACTCAAAAAAGGGTCACACGACTAAAATATTATATTACTTCGATTTTTAAAATATGACACAGATTTTCTAATAATTCCCGATTGTTTCCGAAAGAGAAGATATAGTGCTGACCTATTATTTTTTGCAGAAAGTCCTCGCTTTCGCCATCAAAAATCATATCGATACTGGGCAACTGCGGTGCCGGAGGAGCCCAGCCTGCTTCTTCCCATTTTATTGGAGATTGCGCTTCGCCGGTCATTATGTGCATTTGATAGTGATCCCCGACATAGCCGAGTCGGCATATTGTAGCTTTACCAGTCTTTAATTTTGACACATTTAACAGACCTTCGCCAAAATCTCCGAATGCATTCGGCATAACTGTTACTTTCCCGTCAACTATTTCCGCTGGCACATAATCTGGAACACCCATCAACGCACCGTTATCCATAAATTCATAAAACTCAAGGTAAGCGGCGATCTGTCCAGTTAATAACTTCACTATCAATTGGGTTACTGCCCCCATGCTGTCGTTTTCAGGGACGGTCGGGATATTCATCTCATCATGTAAGAGCGTCATCGCGCCAGCGGGAGCAAAGCCCATAAGTTTTTTAATACCATCAACATCCATGAAAGAAAATGCATCGTAATTACGTTCTTCAATTTTTTCACGCATAGCCAGATAAAGACGAACCGAATTTTCAACCGTCCCGGGTTGCGGACTTTTACAGAAGTCCCAACGTTCCTGTAGGTCATTGGTGATACGCTCAACTTCTGATTCATTTATTGAATCCATAATTTGTTTGAGTTCTAACAGATCAAAATGTTCGATTTCAGGGCCGATTTGACCTTTAAGAGAAATGCCATCGTAAAGAGTGCCGTACAAACGCATATCGCGGTATCCCGCCATCCCGACTTTGGTTTTTCTTAACCTTGCTGCGGCATTCGCGGCACGGCAATAGTCAACAATCTCTTCAAGCGGTAATTCTTTTCCTCGGCGGTTTACGATGTATTTAAAAGTATAGCCCATATCCGCCATCGGTTTGCGCAACGCAGTCGTTCCAGCTTGATCAGCAGTAGTCACAAAACGATCTCCATCCTGCCAACCGGTCAGACCAAGCAACACCATCGGCTTATGCTTAAACGGCTCTATTACAGAAAATACCGCCCAAGAGGGAATCCAACCCGCCACACAAACAACAAGCACATCAAAATCTTCAGTAGCAAGTTCGGAGACGGCGCGCATGGCTTGTTTCCCTGCTGGATCATCGGCAACGGGAGCCGTCTTGACCAGTTTTAGCCCCTGTTTTTCTAGTAACTCAGCGACGACTTCGCAACGTTTAACTATAAATTCTTTCGGGGTATTGACTTCACCAAATCCGACAAATCCAGCTTTTATTTCCCGCATTTCATTCATAATACTATTCCCATAATTTTTTCTATTTTCATAATTGATTGATCTACTAGCATTTTACCACCATCCGAACCAATCTGTCCGTTAATAATCAGTCCACCGTAGCCGCCAAGCTCTTCAGCACGTTCACTCGGCAGATATCCGCAGTAACCATTACATATCTGAATCATGAAGGTTTGTTCAGCTCGACTTCGGGCTCTTATGCGATGTCCATACTCCAAATATAGTTCAAAAGGGTTTGAAACAAAAACCACATTTCCTAATTTGACTACCTGTAATTGCATTTTAAAAGATGGCTGGTCATTTTGTTCCTCAAAACGTTTTATCACTGCTTCTTCATTCCTGATTTTCACAAAATGATGCAGTTTACTGTCATAAGGCCCCGGACGATCCGGAATATTTTCATTATTATGAGTCTCTACACAGAAATCCCGATAAGCATCACTTGAGCTCTGTTTTTCTTCAAGTTCTCTCATTGTTTTTTGGGCATTCTGATAATCTTGATAAGAAGCCCGACGACGCGGCAGTTCGATCACTTCCATTGAATGTTCAAGCTTAGCGCTATATTTAATATTTGTCGCGAGTTTCTCGTAGACTTGTTGAATCGAATCAAAAATTCGAGTAGCGATAACCTCGACACCAGCTTCACGCCAGAAGGGCGCGTTAGTTTCAGGACGAGTCAAATCCCTTGGTGATTGACAGCCAGCCGGTGCTATCTGACAAAGAGTGTAAAATTCATTACCAAAATGTTCTTTCAGTAGCGTCCGCAATTTTCCCATATAATCTGAAGATATTTTGTAAGTTGCTTCCATAATTTGCGAAGGACATGGGATATTTACAACTGCTCCTGTAGCTTTACCGCTTTCATCAAAGCTAAAGAGCAAATCAACGCCGGAATCTTCTCCGCCTTCCATACCGAGAAAATCATCACGGTTGGTTACGCCATACATTTCTGCTGTTTTGTTGGAATAAACTGCGCGGCGACAATGCCCAACGCTAGCAAAGGACACCGCGTTGCTGATCCCAGAAATTTGGCGCGAGTTCATCGCTTGTTTGACCGCTTCGAGAATTTTTCTCATAACTAATTCGCGATATTCTTCAACTGAAATTGCTTCTGGATTGTGAGTCCACCAATTACGCGAACGATTTAAACCAGGCGCACTGTGCGTATGAATCGCGTTTATAATAATGTTGTCACCTGATATTTCAGAGAATTTCCCTGCTATCGTTTTTTGAATATCAAGACAGAAATCATCAGGCAGACCAACAACATCTAAAGAAATCATTAATGTGATTTTTTTATTCTGTTCAAGTAGCATTGCCACAGTCTTTAATCGAGAATGTATTTCTTTAGCGATACGTTGATAATATTGTCCGGAGAGTTCGACAATACGACCATCCGGGGTTATATCGGCTTCACCCCAACCAATCAGTAGTTTGTTATTCATATTTGCACCCATTTACCATCTTTTGCAGACTCCCTTACTTTATCCATTAAATATTGAATGTAAATCCCCTGTTCCAAACCGGGATTACCTGCCTTGCTGTCGCGAACGCTTTCTAAAAAATTATATAGACATTGCAGATGCCCGCGAATCCAGCCAATCGCAAATTTAGGTCCGGGAAATCCGGCTGGTTTATCATAGCGTTGCCCCGTGTCTATTGCCGTCCAACCGCGAGTTCCGCCGTTTGGCGCAGCGGCGGCAGCAGTATCATAAAATTCCAGATGGTGCGCGTCCATACCATTGAAACGCAATGCGCCTTTACTGCCATGAATTTCAAAACGCATCTCGTCTTCGGCGCCAGTAGCAATTTTACTTGCTTCAATGTTTCCGGTGGCTCCACATTTCATTTTTACGAGCATTTGAACGTAATCCTCGACTTCAACCTTGACCATTTTTCCCGGTTCCACGGCGGAGGGACGTTCAGGATAAGCTATTTTAGTCTGCGCAACCAGAGCTTCATAATCACCCAATAAAAAATGCATCAAGTCCATGACATGGCTCGCTAGGTCAGCGATTACTCCTCCACCCGCCTCCGCGGAAAGCTTCCATTTCAGCGGAGCTTTCGGATCAGCACTTCCTGAATGCAAATAACATGCCCGAAACTCCAATATTTGGCCGAGACGGTTTTCCGTAATAAGTTGCTTTGCCCGTATCGTTGCCGGAAAAAAACGATTTTGTAAGGTCATCTGCGCGGTTGCCGTATAATTCTTGAGCGCTTCTTTAATTTCTTCGGCTTCCTTCATATCTACTACCATTGGCTTATCACAATATATGTGTTTATTGTTATTGATAGCTGATAATAAAGCATCTTTATGGAGATGGTTGGGAGTGCAGATATGAACGATATCAATATCCGGGTTTTCGGTTATTTCATGATAATCCGTAACGGCAGCCACCGCGCCAAGTTGTTCCGCGGCTTTATCGGCGCTGGTTTGGCGGGAAGTACAGACATGAGTGATTCGAGTGCTGAATTGACTCTGGTCGAAAAACATTGGCAGGTTAATATGTCCATAAGCATGAACCTTACCGATAAACCCAAATCCAATTAAGCCAACCCTATAAGTTTTCATTTTTCATCCACTTCTTTAAAATTTGATAATTCTACATTATTCATTTTTATCCGTTTACAATAACGACTGGTAATTGCGTCCTCGCCGGTGGTTTCAATATTCATATTATTGAAGGCGATATCCTTTATAACTGTATCCTTACAGCCCTGTATCAAACACGGATTTTTGCTTTTTATTCTAAAATCTGAAAATGTTATATTCGAAATATTTTTTAATTTTAACCCTTCCTCGACATAAATCCTTATTGGCCACCGTCCAGAAGTTATGGTGAAATTAGAAAACATAATATCGTGAAGATTCATTGCGGTTTCGCTGCCTTCTGGAAAATATCTTTGAGGGTTATCGATATTTATACCGCTACCGATTCCGTTGATAACAATGTTGCTGAACACACAGTTCCGAATAATATTATCGCCAGGACAGCCGACGCGTATACCTTGACACATGCTGTCAAGTACACAATTGCTCACGGTGACATTTTCACAGACCGCAGGACGCTCTAGAGTTCTCTGAATAGCGCGCAAAATCAAACAGTCGTCTCCGGTTTTAAGGAAACAGTCGCTGACCGTTACATTACTACATGAATCAATGTCAATGCCGTCATTGTTGATCATCCTTTGGTCGCCAGTTACTTTTACACGATGAATAGTTACATTTCGGCAAGCAATCAACCACATAGTCCAACAGGGAGAGTCGACATAAGAGCTGTCTTCAAATTTAACATTCTCGCAATCATAAAACATCACCAATCGCGGACGCGAGATTAGTGGCTTCTTGTAAAGTCCTGATCCCGGAGCACTGGTGTCGTAAAAAGCTGGGCCACTTCCATTTACTTCACCACTTCCGGTGATTGCAATGTTTTTAACAGCAATTGCCCCGATTAAAAATTTAGCGCTATTCTCCGCACAATTTTCATGCAAAAATCCAGAAGCCCGAAAATCATCATAATCATCAGGATTGGTACTCCCTTGAAGTTTTGCGCCAGCACATAGATGGAGTTCTACATTGTCACGCATATAAAGAGAATCGCTCAGATAGATTCCTGATTCAACGACAACTTTCCCACCGCCTTTTTGACTACATTCGTCAATTGCTTTCTGAATAGCAACGGTGTCCTTTTTGCTTCCGTTACCAACTGCCCCGCAGTCTTTTACTAATATTTTCATCCTAATAGTTCCTTTTGTGTTTCAGCTATTGCTTCTTCTATGATATCCATTCCTTTGATGGCTACTTCGTTTGGCATTATAATTGGCGGACTCATTCTCAATATATGTCCCGCCGGTATCCACGCCAATCCTTTTTTAAATGCTTTCTGATAAACCAGTTTACCAGCTTCGTCGAAAGGGGTCTTTTTTACCTTGTCTTTGACCAATTCAATTCCTAATAAGCATCCTTTGACTCGGCAATCACCGACTATTTCGTATTTCTGGGTCCAGCCAGCCATTTTATCTCTGAATAGTTGTTCAAGTTCCATCGCGTGCTCCAACAGACATTCTTCCTCAATGACTTCAAAACAAGCCAGAGCTGCTGCACAAGCCATCGGGTTACCGCCATAACTGGTAGACGCGCTAATTTTGTCAACAGCATCGGCATAAGGTTCACGCACCGCCATTGCGGTTACTGGAAAACCGTTACCAAAACCCTTACCGAGCGTAACCACATCTGGAATCACGTCCCAATGTTCCATACAGAGATATTTGCCAGTACGCCCCATACTGGTCAAAACTTCGTCAGCAAACAATAAAATATCACGTTCCTCAAGAAATTTCTTGAGTTTCGGGAAAAAATCATCGGGTGGCATGATTGAACCGCCCCAGCCTTGAATCGGTTCCAGCACAAATGCGGCAACTTGTCCCGTAGTGCTTTCTTTGATAAAAGTATCATAAAACTCCAGATATTTTTCAGTATCCAAGGTGCCGTCACTGCGAACCCACCATGGCCGATACGTATCTGGACGTGGGACCATATAAAAACCGGGAGCACGAGTTGGACCACTAAATTTGGTCATCCGAGCCAAACTAACCGCATGTCCACTTTTTCCGTGAAAATCCATAAAACAACTGATAAATTCATGCTTCCCAGTCGCCGCGCGACAGGTACGCAATCCGGCTTCTACCGCAGTCGTTCCACTATCATAAAGCTGGAAATTGTTCAGATCTCCTGGCAAGCACTCAGCCATCTTCTCCAAAAGTCTAACTTTGATTTCAGAGGTAAAGTCATGCGCGTTCATTAGCAATTTTGCATATTTGGCTACGGCTTCGGAAACCTTCGGGTGGCAGTGTCCCAAAGTCGTGACGTAGATGCCACTGGAAAAATCGATATATCTATTGCCGTCAGCATCCTGCAAAGTACACCCTTGTCCGCTTTCAAATGCGACCGGAAAAAGCTTAACCTGACCCGATAAGCCACGGTAATGCTTTGTCGCGCGTGCATGAAGAGCATTGCTTTTCGGTCCAGGCACGGAATCCGTAATTATTTTAGGATACTCGTTGAAGTCAACTTTGTATTTTTCTGGATTGTAACTCATGATTAATTCCTTATTTTGTTATTAAATGTTTTTATTGTTTATCAATAGCAATTATTATATATCATATTTAAAGAATATCAAATATTTTAAACACAAATAATGTGATTTTAATTCTTGTTATATTTTAACATATATCAATATAAGACAGCGAAATTCATTGAAGAAGTAAAAAAGCAGGACTTTTGATCAATTTAAAATGAGACTTCGGAAAACCAACTTCGCACTTCGCACTTCGCACTTCGCACTTCGCACTTCGCACTCTCCAACTCTATAACAGGGCCTGGCCGCTGTCTTGCTTGAAAATGTGGACTTTTTTTAGATTTACCGGTAATGCTATTTTCTCTCCTACTGTCATTGGTTTGTGGGGATCGACTTTTGCGATGAATGTTTCTGTGCCGGTGCGTAGATAAACACAAGTTTCTGAGCCCATCGGTTCTACTACTTCCACTTTTGCAGTTATCCGCGGTATTGAAATATCGTTATTCGTTGATTCCGCATCCATATCTTCCGGACGAATCCCAAATGTCACTTCTTCTCCGACATGTGATAACAACTTTTCGCGGTGTTCCTTGATGTTGATCGAGAGTTCAAAGGTTTCTCCGACGAAGGTTAAAATGTCATTTTTCAGTTGCAGTTTGCCACGAAATAGATTCATCGGCGGGGTGCCGATAAAACTCGCGACAAAAATATTCGCTGGATGGTCGTAAATTTCTAGCGGAGTATCAACCTGTTGAATTACGCCGTCTTTCATAACACAGATACGGTCACCCATGGTCATGGCTTCGACTTGGTCGTGAGTAACATAAATCATCGTGGTTTCTAATTGATTATGCAATTTACTGATCTCGGTGCGCATCTGTACTCGCATCTTGGCATCGAGGTTGGAGAGCGGTTCGTCAAACAAGAATACTTGCGGTTTGCGAACAATCGCGCGACCGACTGCCACGCGTTGACGTTGTCCGCCGGACAACGCTTTGGGACGGCGGTGCAGGTATTCAGTCAAGCCGAGCATAGCGGCAGCTTCTTTTACCCGCGCGTTGATGTCTACTTTCTTAAATTTTCGCAATCTCAATCCGAACGCCATATTTTCCTGAACACTCATGTGCGGATAAAGCGCGTAGTTTTGAAACACCATGGCGATATCGCGATCTTTGGGTGGTACGTCATTAACAATTCGTTCGCCGATCTTGATTGTTCCTGAGGATATCTGTTCTAATCCAGCCACCATCCGTAACGTCGTAGATTTGCCGCAACCCGACGGCCCAACCAACACCATAAATTCCCGATCTCGAATCTCCAGGTTGACGTTATCCACAGCTTTAACGCTGCCCTCATAAATCTTACAAATGTCTTTCAAAAGTACTTTAGCCATATTTTTTCCTTAGTTTTAAGTTTTTTTATGTCCACTAATTTCACTAATGAACACTAATAATTTCTTTTCTCCTCATTCGTGACCATTCGTGATATTCGTGGATGAAGTTCCTTTTCTCTCTTTTCTTTTTTGTGCCTTTCGTGTTTTTCGTGGTTAAAAATTTTCCCTCTCCAATTCTAACTCCTAAATTCTAGATTCTAACTCCTCCCCCTATCCTTTCACCCCACCGAGTTGGATACCTTTGACGAAGAATCTTTGACCAATCAAGAATATTGCCACCAAGGGAACGATACTCATTAATGATCCTGCCATCAATAAATTCCACTTAGTGCTGTGTTCCCCCATAAAATAAGCCAATCCTACCGGCAGAGTCATTTTTTCTGAGGTTTGCAACACAATCAACGGCCATTGAAAATTGCGCCAGTTCCCGAGAAAGGTAAAAATGGCTAAAGTTGCCAGTGCTGGCTTGGATAAAGGGATTGTTACATTCCAGAATATCTCCCAAAGATTACAGCCATCGATGCGAGCGGCGTCTTCCAGTTCAGTCGGCAATCCCATGAAAAACTGTCGCAACATAAACGTGCCGTAAGCAGAAAATATTCCCGGAATAATGATCGCTTTATACGAATCGATCCAGCCCAAGTAGCGGAGCAGTAAAAACAGCGGAATCATGGTCACGGCACCCGGAATCATCATGGTCGCGAGATATGCGAAGAATACTTTGTCACGGCCCCACCAATTCAAACGCGCAAACGAAAATGCGGCAAACGCACTGGTTAAAACCTGACCGCAGGTAACGCAAAGCGCCAACAGAAACGAATTCAAAGCAAAGGCAGCGAACGGCACGACTTCCCACACTTTCGCATAATTCGACCATTTTATCGGATTAGGAATCCATTTGGGCGGAAACTCAAAAACATTATTACCATCTTTCAAGCTGGTTGAAACCATCCAGAAAAACGGGATCAGCATCCCGATTGCGAGAATCGACATAAAAATATAAAGCAGAATCTTTTTTACAGTATTAAAATTCATTGTTATTTCCTTTGGAGTTGAATTAATAGGTTACTTTTTTGCCGCCGTACTTCCAGTTGATCAGCGTCGCCACCAGTACTATGGCAAACAGCACTAGCGCCATTGAGGACGCGTAACCCATATTGAAAAGTTCGTAGGCGTTTCGGTAAATATGAAAACTCAAGTTGGTAGTGCTACCAGCTGGGCCACCGCCGGTCATAATGAAAACTGAATTAAAACTCCCTTGAAAGCCAGCTATTATCGACATAGTGAAGATGAAAAAAGTTGTCGGACTAATCATCGGGAGCGTGATGTGGTAGAATTTTCGCCAGTTGCTGGCTCCGTCCATATCGGCGGCTTCGTAGAGTTCAGGATTGACGCCCTGAAGCGCGGCGAGGTAAAGAATCATGTTGGTCCCACCCATGCCAGTCCAGATGCCCATAAAAATCAGCGCTGGCTTTGCCCAGAACACACTGCCGAGCCAATTCGGACCGTCTATGCCGACATAGGAGAGCAATACATTTAAAAGGCCGAAGTCGGGATTATAAATCCAGCGCCACAGCAGCAACAAACCTATTCCACTACAGATGCTGGGAAAGAAGTAGAGCGTGCGGTAAACTATGACGCCACGCAGACTTTTGTTCACCATGAGAGCAAGAAAAAGACTGGCCGCCATTGACAGCGGAATGCCGGTCATCAGGATAAAGGTATTGTAGAATGAGTTCCAAAACGCTTTATCAGAAAACAACTTGGTAAAATTACCTAGTCCGATAAACCGAGGCGCGGTAAGGATATCCCATTTATAAAATGCCAGAATAAACGCCGCACAAACCGGTAGCAAGGTAAAGATCATAAAACCGGTGAAATTGGGCAGGATAAACAAGAATCCCGGCGCACACTCTCTTAACTTTTTCTTCTCAATCATGATCTATCCCTTCTGTTGCTATATTTTTTGAAGAATGTTCATTTAACGCCGCGTCAGCTTTTTCAACGACTTTATCCATCTCGGTTTGAATATCGGACATCCCGAGGCGGGCTTTATCGAGAGCAATACCAAAATCGCTCGCAATTGAACGTAAAGCATAGATATTGTCCAACGGACGAGATGCCAGCAATGACTGGATCAAAATGTTTTCATCAAACGAAGTATCGGGACGGTTCCGAAACTCCGGTGAAAGTCCAATACTTTTTCTGGCCGGAATATAGTAATTGTCGAAGCAATATTCCTTCATCACCTTATCACTATTCAGGAACTTCACCAACTCCCATGCTTCATCTGGATGTTTTGTGCCACTCCAGACCACCCAGCCGGAACTGGTATAACGAATCGGCCGACCATGTTTACCTTTGGGAGGCATAGCAATACCCCAGCGGATATTACTGTTTTTTCCCGCGTCCATAATCGTCGGCAACGCATAAGCGAGAGTGACTATCATGCCGATACGTCCAGAGGAGAAGTTTTCAGCAACTCCTGCAGACTCCGTACCACCGAGTGACTTGGCAGTGGCATGGTGTTTACGTTCCAGATCAAGAATAAAATTTAGTGCCTCAATCGCTTCGGGTTGATTTAACAGGCATTTAGTATGCTGTTTGTTGACCATATTACCACCATTTGACCATATCCAGGAAATCGCTTCTGCCCACCAATAACCAACAACACAACCTGCTTGATCAATACGTCCGTCACCATCAATATCTTTGGTCAGTTTGATCGCGGCATTCTGAAAATCTTCCCATATCCAACTTTCATCAGGATAGTTCAGATTTGCTTGGTCAAACAGGTCTTTATTATAAAAAAGCACTGTACCGCTACCTTCGAGCGGCAGATAATGTACTTCCTGGTCTGTAGACTGGGCGTCTTCAAGACCTACTTCGAAATAATCATCGAGGTCGTAATTATCCCTTTTTATCATCGGCATCAGGTTTAAAAGGGTATCTTTTATTTTAAAAGAGTTAACCTGTTTACCTGAAAAATGCACCACATCAGCACAGGTTTTACCAACCATCATAGTCTGGACTTTTGTATAATAATTACCCGGTGCTTTGTTGTGTTTGACTCTGATATTGGAGTGCGTCTTTTCAAAAAGCGCAAGTAATTCTTCAAACTTTTTTTCATACCCCGGTGGCGGATTTGCCAAAAGCCTTAATTCAATTTTACCGTCATTAATGATTTTCGGCCGGTCATAGACCAAAAGCACAAATAAAATCAATAAAAACCCCAATAAAAACGTCAACTTATACCAGTTAAACATAAAAAACGTCCTTCTTCGATACAATTTTATTCATTAATCTTTTCCTTAAAAATTTCTACCATTCCGCGTCGATCTGCGTTATCTACGGATATATTTTCTTTGTCGTTTATTTGGTTACTTTTTTGCCATAATTTATATTTTAAATATCTTTAAAATATAAATCACTTTTTGACTGTATCATTGAAATTATTTCTAATTCGTGTTGAGGCGTACATGGCACCCATTTAGTCATAACAATGCCGTCGCAACTATTTTTGCAGTGATTTTCCCTCCATTGCCTGATTACTTCCGGTCTTTCTCCCGGTGCACCCCATATTTCAAAACCTTTTGATGCGATACGCGATATAGTTTCAGTATCCCCTACGCCCTCATATCCCCAGAGCATTTTTACGATGTCGCGAGGTCGTTCGTTTTCAATCAAGCTATGTTTTTCATTAAAAACTAAACCTCGCGGGTCTATTCTGGAATCACGCCATATCGCAATGCGTAAATTTCTTTTTTGAAGACCATTTTGGAGAAGGCATATGGCATTTTTAAATTGACTTGACGCGCGATCATGGTCATCATCCATACCGATATGAAAAAATCTTGGTGGCTGGCAAACCGCAATCAATTCATCAATCAGCTCAAAAGCAGCGTTCCAATATTCTTCCGTATTAAAAAAATCTCTCCCATCAACGACTTCGTTATACGGATAAAACCATTGATTGTGCCGATGAAAGCGACTTTGCGAAAAGTTTAGTTTAGGGACGATTTCAATTCCGTTTTCTTTGGCATAAATTACAATTTTTCCAAATGATTCATCGGAACGGTATAATGCTTTGCGAGCTCTGGGGGAGATTTGTATTCAACACCATCCGCGCAATCAATAATGAGGAGATTCATTGCCGCTTTACGCATTGCGTCAATAACCTTCATGGCGGTTTTTAGGTTAAATGGCGTTTCATTTTTCTTATTTTTACACCATTCTGGGTCATAATGACTGATGTGCATTAATAATCCGCGAATTGAAAATTTGTTTTTGTATTGTGACATTTTTTCCTTTTTTATAATTGTGGTTTTTTTAAGATATTTGAAATTTTATTTTGCTTTAATTTGAAGATCCATTTTGTCCAAATCTTGGCCTTCTTCAGATGCTCCTTTTAGTATATTACTTTTATTGCCGGCATGATCAGTACAACGAAAACGAAGCGTGCGAACACCAACTGTTTTTAAATCCCTTCCCCCCGTACCTAGCATGAATGGCCCGTCACACGCAATATAAGGGCCATTATCAACCGACATTTCAATCTTTTTCACGCCGGACTCTTTGTCTTCAGCTTTTATTTCAAATACGGTATTAGATGTTCCAATATATTGATGTCCATATTTATCTATTGGTGGAAAAGATACGAAACGCATAACCGGTGGAGTTTGATCATTACTTACTGATTTACCAGAACAACGTTCCTCTACATATTTATCATCGGCTTTTATAATAACACTTGAAATCCCACACCATTTATGTTGTGATGAACCAGATTTTTCCAAATTTATAAATTCCAGTTTATTTGACCCAGCACGTAGCCATTCGCGTGGGAATGGAATATTCCACGTTGACCATCCCATTTTTACCCATTGGTTTACACCTTTAAAAAGTTGATGTCCATTTAATAGTATCTCTATATTTATAAATACCGTTTTGTCGCTGTCCTGCCCCTCTACGGAAAGGATTAAATATTTTCCCTTCGCCTCTGGTATCTGGGAAGCCGTCAATTCAAAACTATTTTCGGTTTTTTCGCCGGACCTAAAAAAAACAACATTTTTCGGTGCAATAAAAAAAGCCTTATATTGCGACTCTAATGATCCATACATAAAATTATTCAGTGAAAACCGAATTTTATTCCCAGACGCTAAAGGTCCAGAACCCTCAATCAAGGTCCTGAGCACCTGAGGCGAAACACTTTTGGCTGGATTAAATTCAGATCCCGAAATATATCTTAAAATGGAATTCATCAGCGTGGCGCAAGCCGGGTTTTCCATATCCGTAGCACAAGTAGTAACAAACAATCGCCCCTTCCCTGCCTTGAGTTCAAATATACTTGCTTGATCGGCTTGTTTCCTCCGATGAATAATTTCCAGAATTGGCTGGAAAGGCACATTTTTCATTAGTTGTTGCTTAGGGTGAACCATTGGTTGAGAAGCTTGGGCCGCTGTACGGTCGTCACGGAAACTTACCGGGGCAGAACCATTCAGAAGTGGATAGAACTGCCAATCGCCCCAACCTTCATTCGGAATATTTTCCCAAATCGGATGCTCATAAACAATCGAACCATTATTATGATGATTTCTAAAGCCCTGTTCAAATTTCGGCCAGCGGGTGTGGAGAGGAAACGGTTTACCACCAATTAGCAAAACATCACCACCCGCTTCTAAGTGTTGAATAGTTTTTTCATTAAGCAGATCAACAACCCAAAGCTTTTCTTTTGCTGTTTTATCACTAAGGTAACGAAGTTCAGGATAGCTCTTTTTTAGTAACAGATACATATTATGTGATGCCGCTGCCACGATTTTATCTTTTTGCAATTTCTTGAATATCCAAAAACTCCAATCATTTTTGACGGTTTGACCATTTCCAGACAATTCCACGCTAAGGTTCAGCTTGCTATTTTTTTCAACCTCAGGCCAGTTGAATTTAATGGCTTCCAAGTTTGTTACTTTGCCCAACGAGGCTTGATCGACTTGAGAGGTTCCACTGAGCAAAATTTGCTCACCATTCTTGAGTGTCCAGCTGAGTTTTCCATTTTGAATAGCTTCATCTCCGAACATTGACACCATAGGAATTGCCCCAAAGGGCGTGTTAGCCCAATAGCAGTATCTCAGGCACATGCCATTATCCCAGTCGAGCAGGAGTACGTTGTCATTATTAAAACGACGAAAACTTTCCGCGCTAAATCCGGGTGAATTTTGTAAAAATAAATTCATCCCACCGTGTGCGCCGATATCTTGATAACCGGCTACATTGTTGCATTTGCGCATTTTTTCGCCTACATATTTGAATAAAATAGCACTTAGTTCAGACATATTTTTGTAATACAAGTAATCTTTACTATCTGCTAGACGAGTTATTATTGCCTTTTTTATTGCTGCTTTAGACGCAGGAAAATTACTCCAGCGATCAATTATATTTTCTACTCCCTGTATTCCATATCGCAGAGTCGGGACTTTACCATCTTGAAGAAATGAATAAAGTCTGGTACTCTGCATAACCTCGTGAGAAATAAGGGGACGTTGATAAACCACAAATCGCTGGTTAATATCTTGCCAATTACCATCGAATGGATGATAACTGAATACGCCATTCGGAAAATTCCCGAAAACATCCGAACATTTGGTTATTTGCTCCAGCCGTTTGGGATGTACTCCGTTCTTCACGTGTACTTTATCTTCCGATGCAAAACTGTACTCGATTCCTCTCATCGCCTGATTGGGCATGAGTAACGATTCAGGATTGACCACCTTAATAGCTTCGTTACATTTCGCCACATCATCTATGAAGCCTTGGTAATAAGCCATTTCTCCGCCAAGCACGTAGATGGACATGCTGGGATGAACTCTTGTCCATTTTGCAATATCTACCCATAGAAAAGGAGCTTCCAGGGAACCATTTTTTACTTTTAGCGAGGTTTTGAGATATTTTCTTGCATCAAAGAGATAACCACACTGAACAACTATACCAGCTTCATCCGCCGCTTCCAATGCTTCGGGAGACGCAATACTCAACCAATCAACGGCATTATAACCGCGATTTTTAATTAATTTAAAATATTTCAGCCAGTAATTTTTATCCTGAGGATATCTCCAATGGGTTGTCCTCTCAAATGATCTGTAAACTTGTCTTAAATAAATAGGTTTCCCATTAAGTTTCAGATTCCTCCCGACAGAACTCCAACGTCTTAAGCCAAACCGCTGCTTGAGGGTATCAATAACTGTACCGTTCATTTTCCATTCAACTTCAGCGATATACAAATTGGGATGATTTGGCTGCCAAAGTTGTATGTCTTCGTTTCGTGTTGAAGTCCAATTTAAAACGATTGATTCAGTGAATCCTTTAATATCAATAGAACCTTTAGCTATTTGTTTTCCTGATTTATATTCTTTTACTATCCAGTCAAGGCTTGATTTATTTAGAGATTTTCTCTTAAACGGTATTTTTAAATCCGCCTGCCAGGCAATTTCCGTTAAGTCTTTACCCGGCCTCAGGTAAAGACTGTCTATTCTTCCAGTTCCATTGGATACTTCAAGATAAACCGGCGAAACAATACCGCCAAGAGTTGCAAATTTGTATGTCAGCTTTGTTTTATTATCTACAGAGATAATAATTTCGTTTTTCGTTCCAGGTTTTAATATGCCACTCAAATCAATCAGCGATGGAACCATAGAAATATACGGATTAAAAACTATGTGTTCACCATTAATCCACACATTTATTCTATCGTATGCCCGACCAATGTATAACTGAACCGATTTTTCAGCCCAGTTGGCGGGAATATCAACCATTTTACGGTAAAAAGCTGTTCCCTGCAGGTTGATAAAGTTGATGTCTTGCCACTTTGAGTTAGCCCATTTTGCCTTGCTTAAGCGCTCGGTTTGAAAATTCATGTAATCTGGTACTTTTAACTTTATGTCATAAGTATTAGCATTGGGTAAGTCAGGCGTATCGATAGATAAATTTTGCTTAAAAGTAAAATCCCAGTCTCCATCCAGAGATATCTGTTTATACGTGGCAGCGACATAGTTTGCCCATCCCAACATGACAATAATAAGTCCGAACAATAAGCCTGTTTTTGTTTTCACGTTCTTGCTCCTTTAAGCACAAGTGCTCTTTTGTTTGTTGTTTAGTTCTTGAACCCGTGAAAGAATTTCTGGATTCTTTTTGTTAATTGATTGGCTGAAAATCAGTCGACTCACTCGATTTTAACATTCTTTCACCATAACCAACCCCTTGTGTTTCCTATTTTGCGCGGTGTTGATTTTGGCATTTTGACTACTAAAACCCCGATTTTCGATACATTTCCCATATTAGACTTATTTCTTCCTTGATGTTAATTATTTATTATCTAGCAATATATCGCGTGCAACTATCGGAAATTTTTAATCTTAAATGATGAGTTCTACATGCAGAATATTCCCAAAAACATTAAAATCTCAGATTATTCGATAATTAGTGCTGCCTCAATAATTTCTTCACCAGTCTTAGCACGACTAAGTATTTCTACTTCATCAATCAATCCGGTAAAATTATAGTGGCGGGCATGATAAGCTCCTATGACAAATTTAGTTTTAGGGGCACTAGGATTAATGGCTTTCTCCTTTTTTTCAACAGCGATACTCCCATCAACATAGATACGATACAGTCCGTCTTTGTAAGTAACTGCAACATGATACCATCTGTCGTCAAGCTCACCTTTATACCACGGACCACCTTTTTGAAGAATCGTTTTAGGAATTTCCCCTTTTTTGAATTTTGGCGTAGAAATCCCCCAAGATTTTTCTTTCTTAGGCACTTTTACACCAGATCCTAATCCTGATCTTAAACTTAGATGTCCATAACTAAGTTCAAGACCATATCCCGGCCCTAACTCGGATTCATTGCAGGCAACAATGTACTCTCTCTTTGGATATTCGTAATCAGGCTTTATCCAAGCACTGATGGTGAACTCATTGCCGGCTAAAGCAAGATTCTCGGAAACTTTTTTGATAACAGCGTAAGAATCTTTACCATTAAAGGAGAGGCATTTGCCCTTTTTACCGTCAGCCCACTCTGTCTTAACAAGACGCAAATCGTTGCCGTTAGGGCTGGAATCTTTTGCTGTATCACCTTCACCCTCATCAAAATGCCAAAGCCCGATAACATCTTTTGAGGAAATGTCCTCATCCATGGCTTTAACATTACTCCCATAATTAAAAACTAAGACTAATCCCAACATTAAGCTTGTCTTTTTCAACATCTTCATACTCATTCTCCTGTTTGTTTTTTTAAGTTTTTGTAACTTATATATAGACAGATTGTGATTTACCTTCTATAATCTTCATGTTTCCTATTCCTGTCTTTCACTTCAAATTTTGCTTGATATTCCAAGGCCAGTCATACTGTGACGCACTGTTGGTAATGGATACTGTTAATACCGGAGCCACATGTGAGTCAACATAGGAAATCATTGTATGGTTGTTATGGCCAGGTTTAGTAAGAGTGTTGTACGCTGAGCCCCATTGACTATTCGTGTCACTCCACATCAATTGTAGACTTGGTCGCTTTATTTGCAGAAGCTTCATTGTCTCATGATACCCCTGAAACGTTTTACTCAGAGCAAAAAAATTGTAACCATAAGAAGAGTTGTATGAATAACCAAGATGGTAACCTCCGCCATAAGGGTAATTAGCAGGATAGGATCTCATCGTCTTGTTCGCTCGTTTTGCAGGACAAATATATACGTCTGAGCGTATAATCGTGTTATAGTAATAGCCGTTCCCAGGCCTTTCCGAATAAGGGATATAAGATTGGTTTGCCAAATAGGGCTTGATTTTTCCTTGAGGATTGTTATGCCCGCTGAGATTCCCGGGAAACCACCCGTCATAATCGTCGAAATATAAATAGGTGGCGGACCCAATTTGCTTCAGATTACCTACGCATTTTATCTCCTTACCTTTGTCTCTAGCCTTATTCAGTGCCGGCAATAACAGTGCCGCCAAAATGGCAATTATGGCAATCGTTATCAACAATTCAATCAAAGTGAACTTGTTACCCATCAACGACTTATGACTTTCCTGTTTCTTCATTTTCTCCTTTCCTTCTATTGTTTTATTTTGTCAAATCGTAACAATTTTAGTGTTAAAAAATCGATTACTTCTACGCCTAGATGCCTGGGTCATTTTTTACGACATAGCCCTCCATAGTTAGATTTTTTTTCAAACATACCCATTTTGTCGCTAATGCTATCAATAAAACTCTCAAGTTACAATTCATATTGCAAAACCATTTTGTTACAAAATGTTTATTAAGTTTTATAATAACAACTAATATATAGCATGTTTTAAAAAAGTCAACCCCTCTTTTGAAAAAAATGTGGTTTTTGTTGTGTGTCCTATTCATTCTCTAATTTTGTTATTTAACTTTTTGATACTAAACCTTACACCACATTAATCCATCAACAATTTCTCCGTGCATCATAAAACTATGCTTAAACCTCATTTTTTGTTATAAAATGTTTATTATGTCATGCGACAACAATCATTATATAACTTTTCCCGAAAAAGTCAACCCTGTTTTTTAAAAAAGTTTGTATTTATTGTTTTTTGTTATATTTTAACATTTATGAATATAAGACAACGAAATTTATTGAAGAAATTAAAAAAGCAGGGCTCATTATCAATTGAAGATGAGGCCTCTGAACTCCAAGTCTCCTCGATGACGATAAGGAGAGATGTCCAGTTATTGATCGATCACGGCCTCGCTGTCAAGACGCAAGGTGGTGCGATTCCCCGAACAAATGATCCAGAACAATTATTCATTCAAGCAAAAGCTACTGACGCCCAACAACGCATTGCAATCAAAGCCGTTGAGTTGATCCCGGACAAAAGTTCTATTATGCTCAGTACCGGTTCTACCACACTTGAAATAGCACGTAAACTTGCAGTTTCAGGTAAACAGCTCTCCGTCGTCACCAATTCATTGCCGATTGCCGCGACACTTTTCCAAACGAGTATTAAAGTAATACTGACCGGTGGCACTCTGCGTTCCAATTCGCTTGATCTAGTGGGTCCCATCACAGAAAAAAATATCGACGAATATTATATTGACTTGCTATTCTCCGGATGTGACGGCGCAAAATCCGACGAAGGCTTCTTTACCAAGGATTTAGAACTTGCGGAGATGGAACGCAAATCGGTGGAAAAGTCTCATAAAGTAATCATTGTTACCGAAAGTCATAAATTCAACAGTCCTTCCTTTGTCAAATTCGCATCGCCAGATGAGATCGGAACAGTAATCAGCGATTCCAAGCTTTCGGCTAAAGATCGGATCGAGCTGGAGAAACAGGGCATCGAAGTAATTGTCTGCTGAAGAGTGCGAAGTGCGAAGTGCG
>DLIO01000074.1 GCA_002483765.1 Lentisphaeria bacterium UBA7640
GAAATACGCCCGTAACGTAAATTGCTATATTTTGATACTTCCTACGAGTTAATTTGCCATAAACGGACTGGCCCTAATAGACCAGAACTTAGCATTGCTAATCGGTCACGATTACCCGGACCGTTTGCAACCTTAACGGTTAATGTATAGTTGCCCTTTCTTAAAAAACCTAACTTGCATTCGTATGGCGGCCACGCAAGTAACGCTATGTGATTTCCATCAATAAAAACTTCAGCGATATCTTCAATCCGTCCTAAGTTTATTACATATTCGCCAGTGGCGATTATGTTTAACTCAATGGAGTATTCAGCAGTACCCGAAAATGCAGGGTAACCAAGTTCTTTCCACGCGGGAAAAGTGTTTAACTCAATTAATCCATCTTCACTTTGCAAGAATGGCAATGAACGATATGCATGTCGATATTCACAAGCAAAATCGCCATAAAGATAGGGCATTTCAAGCAAACCTCCCTCATCTCCTTCAGTTACAATCGTAATTACATTTTCCGTTGGAATCGAATTTGAACGGATGCAATTGGTTAAATCTGCGCTGACATTGTAACAATCATAGACGCGTTCATTTTTGAAATTATTAATTTTAAAATCATTTAAAAACAGCTGCCAATCACCTTTAACCGCGCTTCGATCAAGAACAATTTTTAACGGTTTAATTTCTCCACTATACATGAAACGACTTTTATAGAAAACTTTACCATTACCAGTCGTTACAGGATTCTGCTGGCGTTCAAGCAAATTATACTCGTAACTTGGGCTTTCGCTCCCATTATTTGCCTGCCACATAATGAGTGGAATATGGTTTTCAGAAAATTTAACTTGCCATCCAGTATTCAAAAGATCAGTCTCTCCAATAGTTTTGACCACCGTTTCAGCGATAGTTTTATTGTCAAAGAGCAATGAACCCTTTGGCGCGATATTCACTGGTTTTCCATCCAAACAACCAACAAATTGGTTTTCCGCGCGATTGAAGAGAAAATTGATGATTCTCTCGCCATCAATACGACGAAGAACAAAAACATTTTCTTTACCTGCTCCTTTCAATTCAGGACCCGGCAATGATAAAATTATTTCTGGAGTTAATGCGTCACAAAAGTCTAAATTATGATTCTCCCATCCGATTAACGGTTCATCCAACGTGTCGCCTAAAAGCTGAGGGATCTCACCAATAATGATAACACGACCTCCTGCAAGCTTAAATTTCTCTAGCGCGAAAGCGGTTTCATTGGTGATAAATTTTAGGAATGGGACAATGATAACCTGCCAATTTTCCGGCATTTTACCACTAGGACGTTCAGTGAGCGTGATTTCATCAATCAGGTCAAAATCCTTTTGATTGGACAGTAAATCATCAGCCAATAAATGGATTTTCTCTTCTAACTCTTCTAGCTCTTTTCGTTCATCCTGTTCTTTCACATCCCAAGTTTGTTGAGCATTTAATTTACAATAAAAACTGGTAGAGGGATAAAGCATGCCAATACCGCAGAGATGTTCGCCACTAGAAAGTGCTTCACAAGTTTTTCGAGTATATTCTATCAATGCTGGCATGTATTGCCATTCAGAATGTTGATAGAATAAGGATGGTGGCACTTCGTCCTTGCGTGGCCCGTCAAAAGAATAACTTAAGCCGTGAAGATTAAAGTAATTAATTCCCATAACCATCTGATAATCAAGCGAAAATTTAAGATCACGTATAGAAGTTTCATTCCCCATAACCGCTAAAGCATCAGAACCGGATTGAGCTTTGCCGAAAATATGTGCAGCAGAAGAAACAACTTTCAAGCCGACATGATAAGCAGCAGCATCACGCCAAGCTATCCCTGCCCCCAATGGATCGGTACAGGGAATATCAAGATACTTATAACAACGCAACTCATTTGGCCAAGCATGAGCAACATAAGCAAGCCATTCACTACGAGTAAGATGACCAACACTTTGAATATTATGTTCATGACACCATTTCTGCACTTGCTCCAAATAATTGCTGCATTGCAAACGCATTTGAGTCATTCTGTAATGATGACGCACTAATGGAGTTTTTTCATCGATATCTAACGCTAAATGTGGTAGATTTAGAATAATATCATAGCCGTGTTCCGCGACAAACTCTTCCGCAAACCTTCCCGTCCATGGAAAAATTCCGCCAGGAGCTGGTTCGTCCATAAATGTAGCATGAAAGTTTTCTGTTAAAACTTTGGCTCCAAATCTTTTGGCGTATTCCTGGTGCGTATAATCGATGAATTTGGCAGTGGTTTTCTCATTAAGGATATCAGTATTGTGCCGCCCATTAGTGCCAGCTATCTGTATCGCAATAATCACGTAATCCTGTTGGATTTCCGGATACCACTTCACCGCGTAAGTTTTGCTCTCTTCACCCATACTGGTCTGCCAGTGTGGCATCTTAATTTTACAACTATTTGAATAAGCACTTTCCTGAACTCTTCGAGCAGTCCATTGAGTTCTTATGGTTCCGCAATGCGCGCTAATATCAATAGGTTCACCGAATCCAGAATCCAGTTTTGGCAGGGCATAGCATTTAAGCAATGCTGAATTCAATAAATTAAGTTTTATTATCGAATCAGTCGCCATAAACTCTGCAACCGTAAAGTTGAGATTTTGCGCTGTCAATTCAGGATGATTCCAAATAATACGATTTCCCGCAGTTGCGGAAGGGAAATAGTCCTCATCCCAAATCGCAAAACGCATCCCATTCGCGCGGCACTCATCAACAATAACTCGGATTATCTGCCACCATTCTTCAGAAAAATATGGTGTTTCCAACCCCTGCCTAGCATGCCCATAAATAGCTTGATAACCCGCCTGAGCGATCTCCCTAACCTGTTTCCTGACTTCATCAGCGTCCAGATCATGATTAAGGAAATACTGCCCGGCCACATAGATTTTATCATTCATAATTTTACGTAAAAACCTTTAATATTTATTAGATAAAGAATAATCCAATGTTTTTATCAATACTTCTGATTCTTTTGCCATATTTCTGCCAATAAAATAAAATTGAATAATTTTAGTTTTAGACGAAAGTTTTATTGTTCTTGAATAATCTTTCCAGTCGGTATCTTCGGTAATATCCGAAAGAGAATACTTTACATCTTCACCTTTTTCATCAACTTCACGTATTCCTAACTGGAATTTCCCTTTAAGGTTTTTACATTTTAAAATAGTGTTAAATGTAAGTATTTTATCCGAATCTTCTCTCTCGATGGTATAATAGTTGTGGATCCAGCCATTGTTTTTTGCTTCGGGACAACCGACAATTCTCAGGTATTTTTGATTTGCACCATCTATAAATGAGCTTCCTATTTTGTTTACACTCCACCTTGACGGCTTTTTGAAATCGACATGGATAGTATTATCCAGAGCCCAATCTAGTAAAGAAAAATATTTTTGTCCAGCATCAAAAACTTTTCGAGCATCGTCTCCACCAATCCACAAGGATTTATCGTTCAACAACTTAATAAAACCACCTTGACGTAGCTTCAACTGTTGTTTTTCCTTTGATGATAATGTCCCGAATAATTCGGGAAAATCGCTTGTTTTACCAACGTAAATTTTTTTAGCGTTGGTTTGAGGATTACCAGAAGTTATTTCCATTTTATCAATATCTACATATTTGGGATCAAAAAAACCCGGTTCTTGGCTCCAATTTCTTCCATTATAGTCTCTAGATGCTTTCACGTATGGATAATATCTGTCGATCATTGAAGCAATTGTTTTTTCTTGTTTTGAGGGATTTTTAGGTAACACAATAATTGGGAGTTGGTTTGGGACATCAGAATCATTAATTGAGAAAAAATTAGAGATTTCATGCTCTTGAGAGAACAAAGAAATCTTCGATTCAAGATTGAGTGCCAATTGAGCTTCTTTTATATCAGATATGGTAAAATAATCGTCTGTGATTTCTATATTTGTACTGTTAATATTACTTTTAATTGAACCAATTATCTTGTCGCCAAAAATATCGCGTTTACCCTTTATGATACATGACCCTTCGTCATCAAATTTCAATTGTATCGTGTAGTTACCATTAACATTATGGTCAATACTTATTTCAACCTGATCAGAACCTGCTAACTCAAATGCTTTTAACACAACAACTTCTTTAGGTGCTATGCTAATCGAAAAATGCGTGCCTGAATCATTGACAGACTCTTCTATTTTACCAGGAAGTATAGGGAGAAAAATATATTTCTCGTTACCAAGATAGGAGTTAATGACTGTAAATCTGCCATCAATTGTTTTACGTGTTGGATTACTGATGGTTATGATTGTATTGATTCCCACGCCAAAGCGTCCAATCCATAATTTTTCCGCCATTTTCTCTTTAACTGCGGGAACAGGATTCCAACCAGCTTTCTTCAATGAGACCAATAAAGGGATCCATTTATTGAAAAATGTTCCATTTTTATAAATAACTGCCCAATTCATAGGAGTTGCGCCGTATTCCAAGCACTTTAGAAGAAGCAAATTAGCTATACCACTATGTATCTCTTCTTTAACTGCGGGAATACTATAATTTTCTTGTTTTATTCCCGTATTTGAGTCGGCGGTAATATGCCCCCAAAAAGTAAAAGGTTTTTTCCCACTCATTAGACGTAAAGGAAGAATATTTTCATAATGGCTGTCTGGAGTCCCTTCGAACATTACGCCATCAGCATGGAACACGGTAGAGGCAACAAAGTTACTTAAGGCAAAATTCATATACGTTCCCATTTGCTTACCGTCACGCTTGAGAGAATGAATATATTGAGCAAATGGAATCGGCAACACAGAATCAGGAGTGAATATCTTCCCTTGCTCATCAAATGATCTCCCAATCGCATAATTTAATTGAGCTTTATTATAGTTATTTAAAACAAGATTAGCCATATCGAAGGCAAAACCGCTAACTTCATAATTTTTCACCACTAGACTAAGCTGATTTTCTAAATATTTAGAAAGAGCACTACCGTAAGCAAATGCTCCATAAGTTTTATCTCTGTTTGAAGGAAGCGAGTGCAAGCCTGATTTGCCTGAACGACCTTCCTTATTAACAGATCTTGCATCGGGATAATGCGCAACGATATCTTGGAAAATATCTTTCACCAGTATATAAAAAAACATTGCAGCCATTTTGTTGCCGCCCTCAAACTCTTCAACTCTAGCGTCATGGAATTCTTGCCAAGTGGTTTTCCTGTCTTTCCTAATTCCATGCCACCACCTAAAAAAATGCAGATCGTCATCTTTCCAATCTGCTCTATCAACATACCAGTTACCGGCAACACACCATGGCGCATAAGTCCACTCCCAAGTCATTGATGTTCGACGTGCCGCATGCAACTGTAATTTGCGCTGAAGGTGCGCAGATGTGTAATATCCTCCAATTCCATAAATCCTTTCATCAATACCAGAAACCGGCTCAAAAGAAGACGGATATAGCCCATAATAATCTTGAATTGCATTTTTCCATCCAAATTCTGGAATAAAATTATAATTCACAAAATCTAATTTTTGGGCACGTCTATTATCAACTACTACTTTTGTTCTATAAAATATAATTACTGTGTCGTTTTCTTTTTTGAGCCCACAATTTAACTCACTAGTAATTGTATCGGGAGTAAAACCCAACGCTACGCCTTTCTTATTGTTATAAACACAAGCAAGGGGAAAAGTTTCAGTTAAACGATTCCTTTCCGCTGTTACCGTTATCGCATCCAATTTATGCTCTTCAAACCCATCCCAGAACACAATAGAGTCTGACAAGTTAAATTTATTTATCAGTTCGACATTTAACCGTTTTACATCGGTACTAGTAGTCGTAAATTCCAAATGATATTCATTAGCCTTATTATTGTTTCTAAGCGTAATTTTACAAGTTACGCCATTTTCGGCCTGCCACAAAATACTCGAATTACTACTTTGTAATATCTTCCCGGGAAGTTTTTGTCTGGACATTCCATCAGTAATTAACAAAGTTTGGCTACCTGATTTATTTAATGTTATACCAGTAGTGCTATTTGCTTGTATTTTTACAGCAACGAATACAAATATGATTAAAAGAATTCTTAACATCGTTGATTGTCGAGTAGACATTATAATAC
>DLIO01000006.1:0-21519 GCA_002483765.1 Lentisphaeria bacterium UBA7640
CCTCCAGATCAAGATTCCTGAATTTATGATGAATTGAAAAATCTAAATGCCGCGAGCTTTGATTTTTCAGCTTTTGCAATTCGCGTCTGTCATGATTTTATTGATGGACTCCGCAATAGTGAAAAAACGATTATTACCGCACAAACTAAAGGGATCTGGGGAACATCAGACAACCGCCACTTTCATCTTTTCCCAGAGATTTTTCTTCAATTGCAAGGAGGTTGTAAATTTGAGTTTCCTGAACAGAAGCTTGAATTGCTTCCTAGTCAAATATTACTCATCCCCGCAGGAATCCCTCATGGTGAAAAAATATTCAAATACGCTGGTAAATCATTCGTTAATCTAGTAATAATGCCAATTGACGATGCGCCAAAAATACACTTGGCAATTCCTCCACCATCTGGAGTAGGAGCGCCGACAGGTAGTTTTGGACGCCGCCTCAAAAGGCTTGAAGGTTTTCAGAATTTAGCGGAAGCATTGAGCGCCACGGACGATTTGCTGCATCCAATCGAACAAGAAGCACAACGCCACCTGCTAATCGCAATATTGCTAAAACTGATTGTAGGATTCGAAGCGCCTCCGGCCCCGCAGGTTGAACGTCCCAGCCGTCATCCCAAGATCGAAGCGGCCCGCAATCACATTGCCTCGACTTTTCCGATACGTATCCCTGAAGTGCATAGCGTTGCCAGTGCGGTTGGGTGTTCCCCCAATTATCTATCGATGCTGTTCCGCCGGGAAACTGGTATCCGTCTAACAGAATACATCAATTGTATTCGCTTGGACTATGCGCGAAAGATGTTAAAAAACGGACAACACAAAATCGCGGCAATCGCATGGAGCTGTGGTTTTCAGGATGCCAGCTATTTTGCTGAACTCTACCGAGCTCGTTTTGGCTATCTACCTTCCGAAGAACGGTATAATAAAGCTCTGATCAAGAGTTGAATACAAAACAATAGAACCAAAGAAAATTATTTCAAAGCCGAGCGTAAGATAGAAGATATAACTCGAATTTTTAATTCACGCGCGAATTATAATCAGCAGTTATAAAGATGCATGATGTGTCTGCAGCAAGAGTTGGGGGCGATGGAGGATTGGGGAAGTGGGGGAACCTGGAAGTTAAGGACTTTAATACGGATGTATGCATTTGCCACTGAGCGCGAAGTTTCGAGCATTCTTCAAATCAAATCTACAATAAAAAAGCCCGCTCGGTTTATTCCGAGCGGGCTTGAGTTTTTAATCAAACTTAGAATTTAATACGAAGCCATTCCTGAATATAAGGAGAGACTTTGAGGGTTACTGGCGTGAAAACAATCGCCACCATACTCATCAACTTGATCAAGATGTTCAATGACGGACCTGAGGTATCTTTGCATGGATCACCGACCGTATCGCCGACCACCGCCGCTTTGTGCGGATCGGAACCTTTGCCACCCAGATTTCCTTTTTCGATATGCTTTTTGGCATTATCCCAAGCACCACCGGCGTTGTTCAACATCGTTGCTAACATAAATCCGCAAGTGGAAGCACCGGCCAGAAGACCGATAATACCAGGAATACCGAGAACACAACCCGTTGCCACTGGAACCGCAATCGCGAGCAATGATGGAATGATCATCTCACGTTGAGCACCTTTGGTGGAGATCTCCACACAGCGAGCATAGTCAGGACGTTCGGTACCTTTCAGAATACCTGGCATTTCACGGAACTGACGACGCACTTCTTCAACCATTGCGCCGGCAGCCCTGCCGACAGCTTTCATCGTCATTGCGCAGAACACAAAACACATCATAGCACCGATAAAAATACCGCCAATCAACAATGGGTTCATAATATTCATATTTAATTTTTGGGCAAAGTCAAGCAAAGCAGCATTTTTCACCCAATCTGCAGTCATACCCATGAATTCGCCCTCGCCAGCCATTTTAGCAATCCAAATTTTAGATTCTTCCAAAGTGGACGCAAGCAATGCCAGCGCGGTCAATGAAGCGGAACCGATCGCAAAACCTTTGCCAGTTGCGGCAGTGGTGTTACCAAGCGAATCCAGAGCATCGGTGCGTTGACGAACTTCAGGAGCCATTCCAGACATTTCGGCATTGCCGCCAGCATTGTCAGCAACTGGCCCATAAGCATCAGTTGCAAGAGTTATACCGAGAGTTGAAAGCATACCGACTGCAGCAAAACCAATTCCATAGAGTCCCATGGAGAAGTTACTAAAGCCGCCAGCAAAAGCGAAAGCTGAGAGAATGCCGATGACAATAATAAGCGTCGGTGCGCCGCAAGAATACATGCCGGTCGCGAGACCGTCGATAATCGTAGTAGCTGCGCCCATTTTTGTTTGGCCAGCAATCCCTTTCGTTGGGCTGTATTCATCCGAAGTATAATACTCAGTAGATTGCCCAATCAGTACTCCTGCAATAAGACCAGACACTGCTGAACCAAATAGTCCCCAGCTGATCCAGTCCATGAAAACCAAGAAAGCTAAACCGAAAAGAATCATAATTGAACTGCCAAGGGTTCCGGTTAACAAACTTCTAAGCAGATCTTTCTGGGTTGCGCCCTCTTTGCAGCGCACCATGTAAATACCGATGATTGAAAGAATGATACCAATACCGGAAACCAGCATCGGGGCGAGAATCAGATGCAACATATGCTCTTCTGCGCCAGATTTACCGGAGTTCAGATACGCAACGCCAGCAGATGCGCCAAGCGCCGCGGTGGCTAACATTGAACCACAATATGATTCATAAAGGTCAGCACCCATTCCAGCGACGTCGCCAACGTTGTCACCAACATTATCCGCAATTGTAGCGGGGTTACGCGGATCATCTTCAGGAATGCCAGCTTCGACTTTACCAACTAAGTCAGCACCAACGTCAGCAGCTTTGGTGTAAATACCGCCGCCAACACGAGCAAATAACGCTTGAGTGGAAGCACCCATACCGAAAGTGATCATCGTAGTGGTGATATGAACAATTTTATCACTGAAAGTACACCCTTCATGGACGAGCTCAAGGCCGAGAAAATGTAGTCCAGATACCATATTGGCATCAGTATAGATAAGTTTATCAAGAATGAGATACCAGCCGCATATATCGAGTAAACCAAACCCAACCACGCAAAGCCCCATTACCGCGCCAGAACGAAACGCTACCTGAAGTCCGCGATTCAAACCTTCGCTTGCTGCCTGAGCTGTACGTGCTGAAGCGTTAGTCGCCGTTTTCATCCCGATAAAACCGCAGATGCCAGAGAAAATACCGCCGGACAAAAAGGCAATCGGTACAAATGGATTTTGAATACCGGCATAAGCAAGAGCAGTCAGAAGAGCAGCAAGTGCAATAAACACAATACCGACAACTTTATACTGACGCTTAAGATAAGCCATCGCGCCTTCACGAACGTATTGAGCAATCTCCTTCATTTTTGGAGTGCCTTCGCTGGTTGTCATCATCTTGTCGTAAAGCATTTTTGCCACCAACAGCGCCATAATGGCGGCAATTGGCGCAACCCACCAGATATCCGGTGTAGTGTTAATCTTAACAGGGAAAGCGGACAAAGCGCCAGCCTCAGCGATCTGTTCTTCTGCGAACATACTAAAAGGAGTGAATAGGCCTAAAAGCCCTGCGAGTGAAAGCGGTTTCTTCATTTTGTTTTGAACCTCAGTTTGTTGATTTGAAATTTCATCCTTAACGATTAAGGAAATCAAAAAGTTTACGATACTTTAAAAATAATTAATTGCAAGATGAAAATGCTATGATAGATTACTTTTTTTATGCATAATGACTTAAAACATGGAGAACAAAATGGACGAGGCTCGTGAAGATACAGTTACCGCGGCAGAAGAAACTGCCATAATTGAAGATATTTTTCAACAACGCATCAACAAAGTAGCAGAATTTAAAGCGTCTGGAATCGACCCTTTCGGGTGTAGATTTGATGGCGTCGAAGACATTGACAAACTGCGCCAAACTTATAATGCTGAAGAATCTGAACCTCAGCTCGCGATCTTGGCAGGACGTTTGACCGGAATACGCAATATGGGTGGCTCTATCTTTGCCGACCTAAAAGACAATTCCGGAAAAATGCAGTTATTCATTAACAAAAAAATACTATCGGAAGATGATTTCAAACTGTTCAAGCGTATTGACATTGGCGATATAATTGGCGTACATGGCGAATTATTTATTACCAAAATGGGCGAATTAACCGTCAAAGTTCGCAACTTTAAATTATTAAGTAAATCTTTGCGTCCATTGCCAGAAAAATTCCATGGTCTGACTAATATCGAACAACGTTATCGCCAGCGCTATCTTGATATGATCATGAACGACAACAGTAAAACTGTTTTGATGCAACGCTTTCAAATCATCCGCGAGATTCGCCGTTTTATGGACGATAAAGGCTTTATGGAGGTTGAAACTCCGATGATTCAACCGATTCCCGGTGGCGCGGCAGCTGAACCATTCAAAACTTACTACGAAGCACTCAACAGTGAAATGTTCATGCGTATCGCGCCTGAATTATATCTAAAAAAACTGTTAGTCGGTGGTTTTGATAAAATTTACGAAATGAACCGTAACTTCCGTAATGAAGGGATCAGCCGTAAACATAACCCAGAATTCACTTCGATGGAAATTTATCAAGCATACGGCGATTGTCGCACCATGATGGAATTGATTGAAGAGTTGGTGACCACCGTGGCGCAAAATGTCTTTGGTAAACTAGAATTTGAACACACTAGTGGCGTTATAAACATACAGCGGCCTTGGAAACGTGTCGACTATCAAGACTTAATTAAAGAGTGCGCAGGTAATGACTGGTACGAACTGAGTTTTGCCGAACGCGTGACCAAAGCCAAAGCAATGGGTCTTGATGTTAATGAAAACATGGCAGAGTTTGAGGTCACTAATGAAATTTATGATAAATTAATCGAAGGTAAACTCATTCAACCGACTTTCGTGATGCGGCTACCTAAAGAGATGGTCCCGTTAGCGAAAGCTTGTTCCGACGACCCCACTTTGGTTGATGTTTACGAACTGGTGATTAACGGCCAGGAACTTTGTCCCGGTTATTCCGAGCTTAACGATCCGATTGTTCAGCGTGAGCGCTTTGAAGAACAATTCGAACGCGAAAAAAAGGCTGGCGAAGCCTCCACTGACAAAATTGATGAAGACTTCTTGACTTCACTGGAATACGGCATGCCGCCAGCGGGTGGTCTAGGTATTGGCATTGACCGCTTGGTAATGTTGCTGACTGGAGCGGAGTCAATCCGCGATGTTATCCTATTCCCACAGATGAAAATCAAGCGCTGAAACTAAAAAAATAAGGCGTGGAACGAATCAAAAAGGGTATTTTTGCATACACTGCTTCGTCACGGAGTAATTGTAAATTTAATCATTAATTTTTTGTTGATAATAAAAGGAATGATAAAAATGATAAAAAAATATAATAGTGAATATTTCCGACGAGAATACAACTTAGATTTAGCAGTAATAGGCGGTGGTGTTGCTGGCGTTACTGCTGCAATAGCGGCGGCCCGCCAAGGCTTAAAAGTTGGTCTTATGCAAAACCGCCCGGTTTACGGTGGTCCTTCGAGCTCTGAATCTAATGCTAACGACGGTAGTTATTTGTGTGTTAACGGCGCGTCTGATTATTACAATCGTAATGCTAGAGAAACTGGTATAATTGAAGAGATGAAGCTAGAATTTCACAAAAAACTAGAAGAGGGCTGGCGAAGACATTGGAGTTTTGTTCTAAGAGATTTCATTAAACGCGAGGCTAATATAACCAGTTTTTTAAACTGCGAAGCTTATGATGTGCAGACAGAAGAAAACAAAATCACCCAAGTGACGGGGCGAGTGAGCGGCTCGGAACTGACAGTTGTATTTCAAGCAAAACAATTTATTGATGCTACTGGCGACTCGTTTATTGGAGCTGCCGCCGGGGCCGAATTCCGTATGGGAAGAGAAGGACGTGATGAATTCAATGAAAGTCTTGCGCCTGAATCTCCAGATACTTATACCCAAGGTACAACTATCATGTTTCGTGCCATTGACACAGGGAAACCAATAAGATTTGTTCCGCCGGATTGGGCTAAAAAATTTAAAGGCGATGACGACCTACCATTTCGTATTCACCGAAACATAGAGCATGGATATTGGTGGCTAGAAAGTGGTGGTATGCAAGACACAATAGCTGATAATGAAGATATCTATCAAGACTTACTAGCTGCATTGTTTGGAGTATGGGATCATATCAAAAATTATGGAGAACATGGCGCGGAAAACTATGCGATCGACTGGATAACACCGTTTTCAGGCAAACGTGAATCAAGAAGATTAATTGGCGATTATATTCTCCGCCAAGAAGATATCATGGCCAATCGTAAATTCAGCGACACAGTAGCATACGGGGGATGGCCAATAGATATTCATCCGCCGGAAGGAATTTCGGGGAAGTCACATCCGGGTAGTACTCCGCCCATGCTATTCCCTAAAACCTATGGCATTCCATTTCGTTGCCTATATTCAAAGAATATCGATAATTTAATGATGCCAGGGCGCAACATCAGTGTATCTCATGTAGCGCTGGGGACAACTAGAGTTATGGCGACCTGTGCAGTTTGTGCGCAAGCTGTAGCGACTGCTGCCGTTTTGTGTTGCAAATACAATAAAGCCCCCCGTGAAGTAGGGGCTGAACATATTGAAGAATTACAACAATTATTACTACTCAATGATATAGCACTACCAAACATGAAATACACTTCGGCGAGTAATTTAGCACAATATGCTAAAGTCACTGCGACAAGTTCCATGCCGTTGAGGTTTCCTGCTTCAGACAACATCTTAAGCCTAACGGCAGAGGCTAAAATCACTGACGATCCATGTGACATTCCTCCAACAGATCGAACGAGGGCGCAAATTTTCCCAACAAGTACTGGTTATATCGAATCAATAACATTACGCATGAATAATTGCAACCCTCACCCAGTTGAGGTTGCAGCTTATTTGAGTATTGCCCAAGATCGTTATGACTTTAGTGGAAGCAATAAATTAGGAGAATCAACGCAACTTGTTCCTGTTGGAAGTGATATTGCTGTAGTATTTAATTTTAAAACAAAAATACCGCTAGGGACATTACTATGCTTAAGATTGAAACCGATGGTTGGAATAGATATCCAGACAAGTTCTTACTCTATGCCGGGACTTTATTTGAAACCCGATGGTTGCTATTTTGATGATACAAACATTTGGCTTGAGACTAAGCCAATACAGACAACATTTGAAGCGAAAAATGTAACTAATGGCATATTACGAGCGGAAGAGAAAGCCAACATGTGGATCGGAGATCCTCAATCTGGTCTACCCGCCAGTTTGTTCCTTGAATGGGAAACAGCACGTGAATTTAACTATATTGATTTAGTTTTTGACACCAATTTAAATAAAATAAAAAGATATGGCGCAACGCCGGAATGTGTCAAGAATTATGAATTATTTGCAGATGGGAAATTGCTTTTAAAAGTAGAAAACAACTACCAAAGACTTAGGCGTCATTACCTTGATAAGGTAGTTTGTGCAAATAAGCTGGAGTTAAAAATAACAGCAACCAATGGGGATCCAGCTCCAAGAGTTTATGAAATGAGAGTTTTTAAAAGGCAAAACGTTAAGACCAAATTACTTTAAAGTCCACAACGTAACTTTATTCACCCCGAATGAGAATTAAGCACTAAAAGGGGACGAATTAACTGCTTAAATTCGCGCGCGCATAATGCGCGCGCGAATTAGTGACTACATTTACGTAGTCTATTGATCTAGTGTTTTGAAACAATTACTCCTCAATCGTAATTGCTGCTACAGGGCAAGAATCGGTGGCCTCGCGACAGCTCTCATGCTGCTCTTCCGGCACCGGATCGATCTTAACTTTGGCGATATCATCCACCATTTCAAAGACCTCTGGACAGATCTGTTCGCACAAACCACAACCAATGCAAGTCTCTTCGTCTACAATTGCTTTCATAATACGTTCTCCCTGTTTGGGTTTTTATTTTTGTTTAATTCGCTTATATTCGAATTAAACGCTAATCAGATCATTTTCTTTATGCGCTTTAGCGACTGCGGCTGCCAACACATCAAGTTCTCCAAACGTTTCAGCGGTTGGACAACCTTTTTGAATGACTGTGCCCAAAACCTCAAGTTTGAGCTTGGCAGTCGTTTCAACAATCTGTTCGACAGCTTTAGTGCCCCAGCCGTATGAACCGATGACCGCTCCGTACTTAACTTTGGGGCGCAACAAGTTTGCAAGATGAGCGGCATAAAATACCAACGGATGGGCTCCAACATGCACAGTCGGGGTACCAACAATCAGTGTTGCCGCGTCGACCAACGAAATCGCTAGTTTGCCGATATCGGTCACTTCTAAATTAAAAGGATAAACCGTGACACCATGACGAGCCAAGCCATCGATAAGATGGTTGACCATTGCCCCCGTGCTGCCATGCATACTGATATAAGGCAAAACAACCTCATTCTTCATCTGAGGGGAAACCCAATCTCGGTAAGCATCGAGAATAAATGCCGAATTGCCATAGACAGGGCCATGACTGGGTGCGATCATATCAAAATCAAGTTTTTCGATTTTTTCTAGATTTTTGACAATAAAAGTTCTAAATGGCATCATAATTTCAGCATAATAGCGCTTAGCCGCTTCATAAACTCGCGCCTCGTCGGTCACACAAGAATCTGTCGTTGCCAAGTGGGAACCGAAAAAATCACAGGAAAACAAGCATTTATCTTCCGGTATATAGGTGCTCATTGTTTCTGGCCAGTGCACCCACGGCGTGTAGATGAATTGAAGTGTCTTGTCACCTAGTGAGATAGTTTCACCGTCCTGCACAACAATTAACTGATCGCTGGGGATACCGACATGAGTATTTAATAGATCTTTAGCTTTAGCGCTACAAATCACTTTGGCCTTGGGAAAACGAGCCATCACTGCTGGAATTGCCCCAGAGTGATCCTGTTCTGAATGCTGAGATATAATGTAGTCAATACGTTTTACGCTCTGGAGTTGTTCCATGAACTCGTCCTGAAAAAGCGGATCGGTGGTGTCGATCAATGCTGTAGCATCCCTGCCCTCAACGAGATAAGCATTGTAGCTCGTTCCATCTGGAAGCGGCACTAGCGAGTCAAACAAACGTCGGTCCCAGTGCACCATTGCGATATGCTGAATGCCATTTCTTATTGTTCGTGCGTGCATATTGATTTTCTCCTATGTTTCTTAAACTTTATCGGACACATAATAAATAACGCCGTTATTATAATAAAAGCTTAATAGCATAAAATCAAGCATCCATTGTGACAAAGGTCTAAAAACCTACAACTGAAAATTGAGAATAGTGCGCCAGAAACTCATTCGCAAGCACTGCAAAAATTAAAAGGGTGCTGGCGTGTTGTCTATCTCGTAGCCCATTTTTGCAAACACGTCCTGCATTTTACGATTCATGTGCAGGATCGCGGTAAGTTGGACGAAGTCGCCTGAAATGCGCAAACTTAATACTACTTCATCTTTATTGATTTTTCCAGCCTGGCCAGTTTCAAGGTTAATGACGTCATTTTTATTACTGCGGCAAAAAACTTCGTTATGCCAGACAAATAACGGGTCTTCTAATTCGCTATATTTCATCTCCATAATTGGGGCTCCCTCATCTCCCAACATGTTGACAGCTTCCTGTAGATTGCACACCATCTCCCACTCCTTGTCAGAGAGAAATCGCCGCTTTAGGTCTGCTGATATTGGCATTTTCTCTTTGACGGTAAAAAACCATTTGGTAAAAGAGAACATGTAAGACCCAGAGTCAATTGCATCAGCAGCAGCTCTCGCCCCTAAAAAAATAAGTTTGCCTGCAACAAAAACAATAGCCCCGATAGCCAGCAAAAGTGACGCGGGAACAAAATAAGATGTTATGGTATCTATGATATTGATATTTCCTATTTTAACAATCAAAACTCAGCGCTTTATTCAATATCGCGGAATCAGATTAGGCGTCGACGATGGCGAACATGATTTGGAGTTTAAAAACCACTTTGTCGCCGACTCGCAATACAGCGGTGCCCTTACCAAAACGTGATTTTTCAGTGTTAACCGGCATCTCAAATTCACAAACTAATTGATCGCCAGGAAATACCGGTGCAAAACTCTCAGCTTGATCTATTGACATAAAATAGCCAATTTTGCCGACATTCTCAGGACGTGATAGAACACAAGCACAACCGGACTGAGCGGCAATTTCGCAGATATATGATTCAGGCAATACCGTATAATCGCCAAGATAACCCTGAAATAATGGTTCATTGCCCGTGACGTTTTTCACTGAAAAAACCCGATCTCCATCCGTTTTGGCAATATAATCAATCAGTAAAAAGGGAAAACGATGTGGCATTGATTCCATGATCTGATGAACATCCTGAGCACTATCAGCACACTTATCCATGTCAGTCCATAGTTCCGGCATGCTGTCTGGATAACTCCGTGGACGCACTGCCAAAGTCAAAATAGCTTGACAAGCGAGACCACTTTTATTACTGGCTTTAGCATTGAGAACCGCTTCTCCGTCGCTAAGTTCTTTGAGTTCCACTTCTATTTTGACACGGTCACCCGGATTATTCGGTTTTCTGAATTTCACTTTAGCTAAACGTTTAAGATAAATATCATATTGGTTTTCCGGATCCAGTCTTTCCGCAACCAGGATCTGCGCCAGTTGTTTCATCGCTTCGACCTGAAGCACGCCTGGCATAATCTGATGTTTTGGGAAATGCCCTTGAAAAAACATTTCATTAGTGGAAAGATTTTTCAATCCTGTGACACTTTTTTCATTCTCTACGACGACGCGGTCAAGCATCAGAAGCGGAGCACGATACTGAAGAATTTTTTGAATTTCAGCGGGACCGAGAACCTTATTAATTTGCATATTTATTTTCCTTTTTAATAGTTAAGTTATTAGATTAAACTGAATTTTTCTGTTGACATTTCAACATTTTCTGGGCCAATTCCACATTGCGGGGATGCCCTGGTTTTATAGCGATAATATTTGCTTTAACACGTTTTCCGCATAAGAAAATATCTCCGACAAGGTCAAGAATTTTATGGCGAACGATCTCATCAGCAAAACGCATCTCGTCTTTACAGATAATAGCATCATTGTGGATAATTGCCGCATTATCTAAGCTGCCACCTTTGCATAACCCCATTTCAAACAAAGCTTTCAGATCACTATAATGAACAAAAGTCCGAGCTGGCGCTAATTCAGTGCGGAAACTGTCTTGAGTGATAGCCAATGAAAGATATTGTGGATCATTCGGCACGCCACGAAACGAGGTTAGACAACTGATGCGAAGTTCGTCGCACGGCGTTAAAACCAGCTTAGTTTCGCCACCGTCAACGTAAATAATTTCCGAAGCTGTCCAATATTCGACTTCAGCATCTTGCGACACAACTCCCGCCTCAATAATTGCGTCAAGATAGGGTCGCGCGCTACCGTCTGCAATCGGCGGTTCCGGGCCGTCCATATCAACAACAGCGTTATCGACATGACATGCGTGAAGTGACGCCAAAATGTGTTCGACGGTATGCACGACACAATCCCCTTCCCCAATAGTAGTGCCACGTCGGACGTCAATAACCTTCGTGGCGAGAGCTTGAACTGACGGACAAGCGGGGAGATCGACTCGTCGAAAGACGATTCCAGAATTAACTGGAGCAGGATTTATTTTAAGCGATGCCCGCACTCCGGTATGAAGCGCAATCCCAGAAATCAATGCTGGTTCTTTCAGCGTTTGTTGGTATTCCATATTTATAAACCTTTTTCAGATAAAAAAAACGTCGATAATATAGTCCGATAATCCTGAAAATGAAAACATAGAAGCTGGTTTTTAAAAATCCTCTCCATCTTCAACAACAATTACGAATGAATATCAACTTTATGATGCTTTTTATTTTCTCAGACAATTTGCTAAATCTTGTCATGCCGTTGCCGACATTTCCGCCACCTCCCGGTGACGAACTAAAAAAGGGGGATCAACTAAAAGACTAGCGCAAATATCCGTGAGTAAGCATGCGAACTCTTAATTCTTTATTTTATATCTTCATTTTGGATTCGAGGAATTCGGTTGTATATTATAAGCTTTTCGTTTCAACCTGAATGATTCAGGCCGCAACAACTGCACTTGGTAACTCCCGATTCGCTGAATCCTTCAGATTGCTTTGGAATTTATCATTGAAAAACTGAAGGATTATGTAATCATGGAAAAATTCCGCGAACTGGGACTCAGCGAATTAACTTTAGCGGCGATTGCTGCTAAAGGGTTCGAGGAGCCGTCGGCTATTCAAGCCGCCGCTATCCCACTGCTAATGTCCGGCGTCAAAGACGTTATCGGACAAGCAAAAACCGGCACCGGCAAGACCGCTGCATTCGGTATCCCTATTATTGAAACTATTAAACCCGGACAGGGCTATATTCAGGCGATTATTCTGTCCCCTACCCGAGAACTCGCGATGCAAATCTCGGAAGAGATGAATTCGCTTTGCGGTCAGCGCAAAATGACCATTATGCCGGTTTACGGCGGTCAGTCCATCGACATTCAAATGCGCAAACTGGCAAAAGGCTGCGACGTAGTTGTTGGTACTCCAGGGCGTGTAATGGATTTAATGCGCCGCAAAGTTTTAGACTTAAGCAGAGTGACTTTTGCCGTATTAGACGAGGCCGACGAGATGCTGAATATGGGTTTTGTCGAAGACATGGAATTAATTTTGGCGACAACTCCGACTGAAAAACGGATGTTGATGTTTTCAGCCACTATGCCCAAGCCGATCATGAATATCGCGGCCAAGTTTATGCGCGAATACGACATTGTCAGCGCGCCACAAGAACAAGCTACCGTCGAGTTGACTGAACAGATCTACTACGAAGTTAATCGCGACAGCAAATACGATGCGTTAGCGCGAATTATTGATATCTCTCCAGACATTTATGCGATGGTGTTTTGCCGTACTAAAAGCGATGTTGATGAGTTAACCGCTCGCTTGAACGATAACGGTTATAATGTTGAAGCACTGCATGGCGATATTTCTCAAATACAACGTACCAAAGTAATTGAACGTTTCAAAAGACGCTCTTTTTCAGTGTTGATTGCCACCGATGTCGCTGCACGCGGTATTGATGTCAATGATTTAACTCACGTCATAAATTATTCAATCCCTCAATCAACTGAGGCTTACGTTCATCGTATCGGCCGTACCGGACGCGCTGGCAAAACTGGCCTAGCGGTAACTTTTGTTACTTCAGCGGAAAAAAGGCGTCTGACCCAGATTCAACGCGAGATCAAAGTAAATATGATCAAAGGCCGCCTGCCCGTACCAGAAGAGATTATCAAACACAAGAAAAAACTTGTTGAGCTGAGAATTACCGAAATAATTGAGAAAGAAGCACATCTCAACTACCACGATTTTGCAACGCTCCTGCTGGAAAAAATCGAACCTGCCGATCTGGTCGCGGCAACTTTGCAGATGGCGCTGAAAAATGAGTTATGCGTCGATAACTATCAAAATCTTGGCGGTTCCCAAAAACGCGATAAAGAGGAACGCGACGACGGCGGACGGGTTCGCATGTTCGTAGCAGCAGGTAAAGATGATGGTTTCGGTGCCGGAAAAATCCTCGATCTCATTTGGGAAAAAACTGGCATCCGTGGCACCTTTATCGGAAAAATCGACTGTTTTGATAAATTTTCATTTCTCGATGCTTCCGCGCGCGACGCGGCAGTTTTAGAGAATGCTTTTAGAAATTATGGCCCAGGCAAAGCTCCTTTCATGGCCATCGCCAGAGATCGCGACGGTGCCGAAGGTGATGAACCAGCAAGAGCACCGCGGCGCAACGAAAGATACAACGCGCCGACACGGACACCACGCGGCCCCAGAATACCGCGTCATAAAACTGAAACTCATGGAAAAACAGTGAAAAGCAGACCACCTAAAAAGTCGTTTGAAGCTGATGAACCGGTTAAGCGTCCAGCCAAATTAAGCGCCGCTCCCGAGCCGCCTCCGGAACAAAAACCCGAGGGCCCAAAAAGAAAAAAACACGCACCAGCTCCACCATGGGTTGCTATGCGTAAAGCTCCAAAAAAATTCAAAAAATAAGTTGTAACTAGCATTCTCAATTAGCGCGCGCATAATGCGCGCGCGAATTGGGTATTAAAGTTACAGAGATAAGTTAGAAGCTGAACGTGGACAAAGCACCCATGTCACATAAGACATTCAACTCATTATAAAAACTGCATAGTTTTAGCAATAATATTTGTATTGGGCTGGAACCTCGGTATAGTTTTTAAAACCAAACTAAGAGAGTTTTTTTATGGCAGAAATACCTATTCTCACTATTCAGGAAGGATACGGCAAAAGTCGCGATTACCTGATGAATAAACCAATGACTGTGATAGGACGTGACACCGAGTGCGATGTCATTATCAACAAGAGTGACGTTTCCAGAAAACACGCTCAGATAAAATATCACGGCGATTCATTTATGATTGAAGATCTCGAAAGCGCAAATGGCACCTTTATCAATAGTTCGCCAGTGACTGAGCCCTGTACCATAAAACATATGGATGTAATCCAGATCGGCTCCAATATGCTAGTGTTCAATGATCCAGACAATCTGCGAGTTCAACCTGGAAGAACGCCTGAAAACGGCGAAGAGATCACCTCAATAAGTTTACTTAAAAATGTCATCACGTTGCTTGAAGAAAATATCGACAAGGTATTTAAGGGTAAACCGGATGTCATTCGCAATATCATTGTTTGTCTATTTGCAGATGGTCATGTTTTGATTGAAGATATCCCTGGAGTCGGCAAATCAATTCTGGCACAGACTTTGGCCAAATCAATTCAAGCAAACTATAAACGCATTCAATTCACTCCAGATATGATGCCATCCGATATTACTGGCATGAGTATTTATGATGAAACTAAAAGTGAATTCAGATTTGTGCCCGGCCCGATTTTCGGTAATATTATTCTGGCTGATGAGATTAACCGTACCACGCCGCGCACGCAGTCCAGTTTGCTAGAGTGCATGTCTGAATCTGTAATCACCATTGATGGACGTCAACACGTGCTACCAAAGCCATTCTTCGTCATTGCGACGCAAAACCCAGACGATTATCATGGCACATATCCGTTGCCTGAACCACAACTTGACCGTTTTCTGATGAAACTTTCGATTGGATACCCGATTGCGGAAGCAGAAAAAGAAATTTTATCATCTCAAGTAGAATCCCATCCTTTAAACCGCATTTCATACGTAATCAAATCTAACGATGTTCTACGTTGTCATGCGTTAGTTCGTAAAGTCCATATCTCTGATAAAATAAAAGATTACATTATCGCCATCGCTAATGCGACCCGACAACATCCAGCATTGCTGAATGGTTGCAGTCCCCGTGCGTCGCTGGCGTTGATGCGCGTTGGCCAAAGCTTAGCGGCATATTACGGACGTGATTTCGTTATCCCCAAGGATATTCGCATGATGGTGGCACCGGTTTTGGCACACCGTTTACGCATGAAATTAAGAAATCAGGGCGAATGGAAATCAGTGGAAGCGGTCTTGAACAGCATTCTAGAAAAAATCCCGGCACCTGGTGAGGAAGAGAAGCGATGAATTGGATTTTGCCAACGCCACGCGGAGTGTTCTTTTCGCTGGCGGCGGTGGGTGGAATCGGAGTAGCTCTGATCAATGTCGGGCTGGGAACCGCGCTAGCGGCAGCGTCATTGACTGGTATCGTACTGTCGAGTTTCTTTATCGCACTTTTTTCATTGTATTTCATCAAAATCGAACGCTCTCCTGGCCGCGACGGCAATCGCGGCAGCACTTTGCCCATGCCACTCGTAATCACCAATCATGGTATATTTTTCCGCCAAGCACTGGTCGTTAGCGAGAAAATTCCTTTTGCACCGGGCGGATTGCATCGTTGCGCGGCTCCACCATTAAAACCCCGCGAAAAAATATTATTCAATAGAAACGTGCCAATTATGCGTCGTGGATTTTTTTCCCTCCAGAATATTGTTTTAATCGGTGGCGATCCTGCTGGATTATTTGCGCGCCGGAGAACCTTCAAAATACCGACGGAAGTGATGATTTCCCCAGAGATTGTGGAGTTAAGGGATCTTCCGCTACAAGTGCAAGGACGTTCAATCCTGTCACCGGAAGGGCGTCCGCTCGGAATTTCAGGACAGGGTCAGGAATTTTTTGGTATTCGAGAATACCGTCCATCCGATGGCTTGCGTTTTATCGATTGGAAATCAACCGCTTCCAAGCGCAAACTAATGGTCAAAGAATTTGAAGCAGGTTCTATTGACCAGATTACGTTGATGTTGGATTGCGAAGCGAAATTAACTGGACGCGATCGCGAAGAGAGCAATTTTGAATTTTTAACAAAAATTGCAGCTTCAATATTTCACAATATGTCGGAGCTCTATTGTCGGGTACAATTTATCGGATTTGACCAAAATGGCAAGCGTATCCGCGTCCGTGGCGAGGCCTCAGGCGTTTATCAGGAAGTAATGGATGCGTTGTCAACAATCGAACCAGGTAAAGGGAAACTGACTGAATTACTCGACGAAGCTCCAAATCTGATCTATCCCGATTCTATTTTCTATTGTTTATCAATGAGTGAAAATGCGACGATACGGAAACAACTCGAAGAGCTCGCGGCTAATCGCATCGAGGTGCGCTGGATATTTGCACCGCGCGAATATTTCCCGATCATTGATCCAGAACAGCCACGTGTGATCAAAAAAGCGGTTCCTGAGCAACCCGGAGGTTGGCTCAAACCGCTAACTGTAAATTTCAATACCAAGTTACGTGAGGCGCTTTGTCGTGAGCAAAACAACTAGAAAAAAATCAAAACTGATTGCGTTTCAGGAACCACAGATATCAGCTCCGCAACGACTGCGCTGGCACTTTACTTATGTCATCTTATACGAACTAATCATCATTGCGGCGCTTTGGCAACACGGTGACCCTATATTCACAATTTCATTGCTAGCACTGGCATTGCCGCTTGGATTGTCGGCCTATATTCCATATCGAATAATCGCGCGCAAGTACCGTTTTGTCGCTCAAATGTTGATAATGATCTGCGCCTGTGCTTGGTTTTTGTTTCGACTTCATACTCTAGTACCGGTTGATAAAACGTTAGCAGAAACAGTTTGCGTCGCCGGATTGTGTTTTATTTTTGCACAACGTCGAGCAGATTACGACTATCTGTTATTAGTGTCATTTTTCATGCTGCTGTACGGTTCACTGATTCCGCGCGAAATTTTCATCAGCATCTATCTGCCATCGATGTTTCTAATACTGATATTGTTTTATGCTTCACGAATACGTTCACTTTCGCGACAAGCCGATCTGATCACGCCGCAAAAATGGATTTTTCGCAACTGGATTTTTATCTTATTTCATTTTACCATTGCAGCTGTTATCGGCTGGTATACATTTATTCTATTTCCGCTCGAGCGTTCCCCCGGAGAAGGGATTTTTCAGGTTTCATTCCAAACTGAAAATGAACTTATGGAACACATCAACTCCAAAACTTGGATAAAAAACTCCAAACTAAGCATCCGTCCTGAAGCTAAAAGATCGACTATTGCCGATGGCAAAAAAGCCACCGACACGACTGAAGAGAAAAAAGCGCCTATTAATCCCAATGCCAAAGGTTCAACTACAAAAAACAGTCCCAAAATACAAGGTTCTGGCACCCCTAAAGTTTCTGAACAACCAGGTACAGACTTGGTGTTTCGTGTCAAATCACCGTTAAAACTCTATTGGCTCGGTAAACTTTATGATCGTTATGACGGAACTGAATGGCGACAATCTTATCAGATACAAAACTTGTCAGTTCGAAGCTACCTCAACAATCCCAAAATAATTCGTGATTATCTCGAACAACATTTCGTTATCGAAAAATGGTTTTCCTACACCCTGTTTTCTGCATATCGCTTGAGCTCCATTGAGTTAAATTCGGCGCAAAACAAAGGCTTTATTTTTGAAGTTAATGATTATTCCGCAGAACTACTGCAAACCGAGTTCCCAGCCCTCCCTTTCCGCTATCGCGCTACTTCGCAGATTACGCTTCCGGCAAAACGCACCTTCTTCGGTACCCAAACCAGCGACTACTGGGAAGAACGAGTCAGCCGTCAACATTATCTGTATCTACCGCCACGCGATATTATTTCAAAACGCCTTCGTGATAAAACGCTGTCTATCACCAGCGGCGCCCGCGACCCATACAGCAAAGCAATCAAATTACGCGACTATTTACGAAAAAACTATTCTTATAAACAGTTTGCTGATCCAGTTCCAGATGGAAAAGAACCAGCCGATTATTTCGTTTTTGAACTAAAAACTGGACACTGTGAATATTTCGCTTCAGCACTCGCGGTGATGGCGCGTATAGTCGATTTGCCAGCGCGCGTGGCCACCGGTTTTTCTCCAGGAAACTATAATGCATTAACTGGTTATTTTGAGGTTCATGAATACCACGCCCACGCTTGGACGCAGATTTTTATTGAAGGGATGGGTTGGTTAACCTTTGATGCGTCGCCGCCAGGCGCGGTGCAGTCACGCACGACACCTTTCGGCATCGGCAGTTTACGCGATCCATTCGGCGATTCGTGGCGGATATTACCGCCAGAAATCACACCAGAAACTCAAAAGGTCATAGCGTCAAATATCGCTAAACGTTTAAGCCATGATTTAAACCGGGAACTCAACGCAGCAGAAAAAATATTACTCAATACCGCTGAAGCGCCGGATCATATTCGCGAAAAAGTAAATCAACAGTTTGACCGACTTTTACCCGGTATCGCAGGCAATGGCATGGAGAAAATGCGCACCATCGCCGTAATGGCGCGCGATTATCTGAAAAAATCTTTCCAGGCAACTATGCAAAAGTTCTATCGTTCGTGGAACTGGGCCAAAAATCACTGGTTTGCACTCATTCCACTAATCTTGATGAGCACAGCATTGTGGATTGGGTTAAAAATAATCCGCCACTGGATATTCCGCGCACTTCATCTGCGCCGTGGCGAACGTCATTTAAATGCCGCCCGGCTCTCCGCTGTTTCCGATCCGGGAAAAGCCGTTCACCATGCGTATTTTTCTCTGCGCGAACATTTAATAACTTTAGAGTTACCACGTCGTAGAAATATGGAATTGATGAAATACGGTGAATTTGCAGAACAACACATTCCCGAACTGAAATCGCAGGTTATTCCCGTTTTTATGTTATATTCAAAACAAACCTACGGCCCAGGAACTGCAAACACCGAAGACGCCAGAACGACCATGCAATGTCTCAGTCAAGTGCATAGTTTCACCATGCAAGTGCTCGGTAAAAACACCTCATTAAAACAATCTCCGCAGAAAAAACGTCAGCAATGAAAATTGTATATTCCTGCTTAAAGGTTATATTAATGAGTTAATTATTCATCTATAAAAAGGTTATATTTTATTATGTTATCTGATCGCGACTATATGAAATCATCACGGCCAGCCGTCAACAAAACTGATCCCATGAAGATATTATTCGGCATTATTGTTATCAATGCACTGATGTATATTATCGTTCCTAAACCACAAATCAGCGAAGGTTTAGTCTGGATTCCCAAAGCATACAAAGAACTGGTACTGAGTTGGCCCGGATTGAAGGATGGTAATTTTTGGCAATTGGTCAGTAGTATGTTTATGCATGCCGACTTTTGGCATCTTGGTTTTAACATGTACGGTTTATATCTATTCGGCTCACTCTTTGTTCGTTCTGTCGGAACCAAGCATTTTTTATGGCTTTATATGATTAGTGGAGTTTTCGGAAATATGTTATGGCTAATGGCTAATTACCACAGCCAGGGATTTTTACTCGGCGCCAGTGGCGCATTATTCGGAGTAATGTTGGCGGCAGCAATGTTCGGCCCCAACAATCAATTTTTGATTCTGTTTTTTCCACAACCTATCAAAGCAAAAACCCTAGTAATGGTCTATGCTGCTTTTGAGATCTTCAGCGAATTTGGCAAATTTGGTGGCAACATCGCCCATTTGGCACATTTAGGCGGCTTCATCGGAGCTTATATTTATATTAAAATCGCTCTAAAACGTCATATCGCTTGGGATCCTTTCAGCTTCTTATGGTCTCGTGGAACTCCAAAACCTTCGTCGCGTCCACGTGCAGGCACCGACTATAAAACCCATAATGACAACTTGAAAAACGTTGACGCTATTCTGGATAAACTATCGCGTTTTGGGGCGAACAGTCTGACTGATGACGAACGCGACGTACTAAAACAAGCGCGGGAAAAATATAAAAAACACTGAGTTCAGTTATGCCAATAAAAACCTCAATGTTTGATTACCTACTTCCTGAAGAGCTGATCGCGCAATTTCCACCATTGGAACGCGGCAATTCAAGAATGTTGGTCATGGATCGTAAAACCGGTGAAGCGATTATTCGCAATTTCAATGCTATTACCGAATATCTCAAAGCTGGCGATCTTTTGGTTTTCAATGACACCAAAGTCATTAACGCTCGCATGCACGGCCATAAAAACGGCAAACTTGATGCTGCCAAAATAGAAATTTTGTTGATGGCTCCGATAACTTTTTCGTCACAACAACGCTGGGAATGTTTAATAAAACCGGGCAAAAGAGTCCCGCCCGGTTCACGAGTTCAATTATTGAGCCTTAACGGAAGCTTGCAAGCAGAAAACCATTGGTTTACAGTGACAGAACGCACTGACGAAGGCTCATTTATCATTGAATTTGATACAGATAATTTTGAACTTTTACAAAACGATTACGGCCATGTCCCCCTACCCCCATATATCAAACGTGGCGACCAAAGTGCTGATCGCGAACGCTATCAAACCGTTTATGCCCAAAACTCTGGCGCAGTCGCCGCCCCGACCGCTGGACTTCATTTAACTGAAACAATTCTGGCAGAACTAAAAAAACGCGGAGTAAATCAGACCGCAGTCACGCTCCATGTTGGCGCAGGAACTTTTAAACCCGTTTCCACCGAATATATCACCGAACACCAGATGCACTCAGAACGCTACGAACTAAGCGAACAGAGCGCGAATTTAATCAATCGCACCCGTGAGTCCGGTGGACGCGTTCTCGCGGTAGGAACGACCTCGGTGCGCGTCCTTGAGAGCTGCGCGCAAAACGGTTTAGCGATGGCAGGTTCCGGTTCAACCGAAATCTTTATTTATCCACCACGACAGATGCAGTTAACTGATATATTGTTGACAAATTTTCATCTGCCCAAAAGTACGCTTTTAATGTTAGTTTCGGCATTTTCTACTCGAGAAAAAGTTTTAGCAGCTTATGAGTTAGCGATCAAAGAACAGATGCGTTTCTTCAGCTACGGCGACTGCATGCTTTTGATATAACTCGCTCTTTAACTTCGCGCGCGCATAATG
>DLIO01000006.1:21671-22421 GCA_002483765.1 Lentisphaeria bacterium UBA7640
TAATGCGCGCGCGAAGTTAAGTTTGTTTAATTCTCGGTTTCCTCATCTACTTTTTTGATATAATTTCGATAATATCCAGAGTGGTAGTCATTGGTGAATTGATTGACACAATCATTGAGCGCGGAACAAGCTGCTCTGCGACCACCAATCCACCTAGATGTATCACTGTTTACGATACCACCAAGGAGAAAGCCGATCGAAACAGCATTATACAATTGGCGGGAATGATATTCTTTTATACGTTTTCCGGCTGTGGTATAAACAATAATTGAGACGGTATTTTCACGCGTCGCGCTAAAGGTTGAACCAAGAGTTAATATACATGAGACAAAGAGTGGAATATCTTTGTAGTAAACTGATGCTTCATCATATGGGCGCCAGCCATTTCCAATTCTACCGACCAAAATAAGATCAGGATAACCAGTTTTAATATTCACTCCGAGCTTTTCAAATGTATCAACTAAATGATTGTCAAATACAATATCTTTTTTTTGATAATAAGTAGACCCAGCAGTACTAGAATTTATATGCCCATCAAGAATAGTATCATTGTATGTCCCCGTATAAGTGCCAGAGCTAGCACTATTGTATAACCTTACATTCTGTCGTCTTGAATACTCAAAATCATCTAACTTTAGATTTAAATTTATTTTCCTGCTTAAATCTGCTTTGAGCGGGGGAGTTTTGTAAACCGTGGCACATCCTGAAAGAAGCATAGTAACGAGTAATAACTCACATTTCGGAGTTGTT
>DLIO01000044.1 GCA_002483765.1 Lentisphaeria bacterium UBA7640
AATTCAGAGTAAAATCCGGATAATCCCTATTAAATATGGGTTTTTCTTAAACATGCTCTATTTTTAGATAATTTTAAGAGTAATTCCGGTTTTAATTACCTTATGTTATTTTCAACTACATAAAAATCAAATCGCAATCTATTACACAGATTACAGATCGTTTTTTTGACGGCTCCTTAAGGTGAAACAATCCGGATTAGTCACAGATTTGTTTTTTGCTATTCAGGTATTAATGTATCGCAGTAATATTTTTAACTGTTTGGAATTATTTTTACTGCTTATGCAAGACATCCCGGAACCTTCTGACCCTCTGCCTCGACCTTGGGAACTATTCACCCACGATCATTTTTTTATTTCATTTAACAGGCAGAATAGATCATGACCCTACTACTGATCTCTATTCAAATTCTACTATTAATAGTGCTAATCTTCGGTTCTGCTTTTTTTTCTGGGGCTGAAACTGGTCTATTTTCGTTGAGTCGGGCTCGGCTTTTAGAGTATCGCGAGAATCCAAATACTCATGCAAAACGAGTTATCATAAAACTTTTGGACAACTACCGCAACACCTTGGCCACGTTAATCATGGCCAATCAATTTGTCAACGTGATGATCTCAATCCTGCTCGGGCGCATACTCGGTCATCTTCCACTGAGTTACTCTTTAATCATGGTGGTTTCAACGGTTATTTCGGTCACCGTGCTGTTGCTTTTTGGGGAAATTACGCCAAAGACGTTTGCTTTGATTCATGCGGAAAAATTCTCCGCCAAGATTGCCGTTGTGATCCTATTTATTTGTAAAATACTTGCCCCATTTATTATAATAATGGATAAAATCACTTCAATAATCCTCGATCTTTTTGGTAGAAAATCTACGACTCCGTTGACGGCAGAAGAGTATTATTCATTCCTTGAAATTGCCGAACAAGCTGGAGCATTTGCAGAAAAAGAGATCGTACTACTAAAATCGACTCTGCGCCTGCGAGAAATACCGGTTGCAGCAGTCATGACTAGTCGAGTTGGCGTTAAGGTCTTAAGAACGTCATACTCCTGCGAGGAAGTTAAGAAGAGGATCCGCCGCTACAAACGAGAAATTTTCCCGGTAGTCACGAATGATTTGGATGATGCGGAGTTGGTGTTTTCTTCCAAAGAATTTTATCTAATGGATACTGCAATGCAGGAAAACTGGCAAGATTCACCGTGTGTAAGCAGAACCGTTTTTGTCCCGCGCCAAACCTCTATTTCTAAAGCACTTGACACTCTTTATGCCCACAAAAAAGTGGCGGCGTTGACCGTGGATGAATTTGGGCGCTGCTCCGGCATGATTACATTGAAAGAGATCATCGCCGAACTAGTCGATGAGATTAAAACCATGTACACGCGTCCAGAATCTAAAATTGTCAAAACCTCCGAAACCACTTGGAAGGCAGGGGGAACATTACCATTACACCAGCTTCGCGAAGCTACTGGAGTGGACATCCCTGACGACTTAGAAGCCTTCACGCTGAATGGTTGGTTCTCCCGCTGTATTGATCAGATTCCACGACGCGGTGATGTCGTTGAAACACACGGTTTACGCTTAACCGCTAAAAAAATATTCCATCATCGTTTGTCTGAAGTTAAGATTGAATTGATCGCGCCGGCGAAATCTCAGGAGCACAAATCATGATGTTGATTATTACTATTATTATCATTCTGCTACTGAATAGTTTTTTTGCTGGCATTGAAATCGGATTGATCTCAATGGCGCGTCCACGCTTGCGTCATGCGGCGGCACGAGGTTCGACTTCTGCTAAGTTACTTGAACGAATGACCACCAAACCACAACTGATGCTCGCAATCACCCTGCTGGGCAATAACATCTGTACTGCATTGGCTTCAATTCTGGCGGACCAGTTGTTCGCTGGTTTCGGATTCAGCGCGACCAATGCCCTAATCTGTTCAACCTTGATTATGACAATCTTACTAATGCTTTCTGAAATTATCCCGAAAAATTGGTTTCGCCAATCTCCGGAAGAGCGTTGCATTGCCTTTGCTCCGCTTTATTTTTTCTTCGGCGTAATTCTTTGGCCTGGAGCAAAAGTATTATCATGGCTTACCATAGTTGCGTTAAAATTATTTTCCTCTTCGACCGATAACGACGCCAAAAACACCCGTAATTTATTACGTCGTGACTTCCGTTTCCTGCTGCGTGACAGCAAGTCTGCGGGTAGTTTGGACTCTGGCGAAGCAGATATTCTTGAGAAATCTTTGAATTTCAATTCGCAACATATTCGCGATATCTATACGCCACTCGAAAAGCTTACTACTATTGCATTTGATGAAACTATTAGCGCGGCCATTGTGATCTGCCGTCACAGCGGCAAATCTCGATTGCCGATAATTAAAAACGGTGAATGGAAAGGGTTTTTCAGTATCTACGATGCAATATATCGTATTGCTGACTCTGAATGGGACACTTTAACCGTTCATGAATGCATGCGCACAACGGAAACTATCAGTCTAAACGCCCCCATTGCGGATGCATTAAAATTAACCCGTCGAAACCAAATTAGAATGCTTTTCGTCAGCGATCCAGCAGGACAAAACATCGGAGTAATAACCCCGACCGATGTTGCTAGAATATTGTTCAACCAACACTAATGCCACGACAGTAAAGCGATACGTTCTGTCTAACTGTAACGATTAAAGGAAGAAAGATCGACTGTATTGATGTTTTAATAAACGACAAAATGAAAAATATTCTTCTCGGCTCCGCCACGAGGCAATCTTATGAAAAATATTTTCATTAATTATTGCAGATCAAAGGGTTTGAGTCCACTCACAACTTCCTGCTATTTTCATAGATTATTAGTGCTTTGGCGTAATCACAGCCGGGCACTAAACTTACTCGGTGCGGTACGTTTGCGGTTAGATATAACGTATCATTAGCTTCCATCGATTCGCACGTATCGTTGTCGGAGATATAAAAATTCAATTCTCCTTCCAATAATACAAAAAATTCATCCGAGTCATGCATCAAAAAATCACGTTCCAGCTTTCCTTTGCGATATTCCACCAAAAGTGGATTCAATTTACGATCAATCTGTTGATGTGCCAACACATGGTAGTGCATGCCATATTCAAAATTATCATCCCTGATTAACTCCTGACCTTCATCAAGTTTGCTCAAGGTATATAGTGGTTTTTCCATATCCTTTTGAAAAAGATCCGTGATTGCCACCCCCAACGCGGCAGCGACATTTTGTAAGGCTTTTAGTGACGGCGTAATTCGAAAATTCTCCAGCCGTGAAATAAAACCCTTACTAAAACCACTATTTTGTGCCAAGCTCTCAACTGTCATATTCTGACTCAGGCGCAAACGTTTTATATTTTGTGAAAGTTCTAATAAATCCATTAAAGCTCCAAGTTTTGCCGTAAATAAGCCGCACGGTTACTGGTTATCGCATCAACTCCAAGCCGCATAAAAAATTTTGCCAAGTCCAAGTCATCAATAGTCCACACCGCGATTTCGGCGTCATTTACACGCAATTCAGTCAAGAATTCTTTCGTTATTTTTTCACAAGCGGAAAGATCAAATCCTTCTGCTTTGGATTCTTCAACTAGTGCGAGTAGGTCGTCAGGACTCGGAGTTAACTTTTTGGTTTGATCATCAACCTTTACCCCGGATAGCAAGTATGATTTTATGTTTGGCAATAATTTTTTGCAAGCTTTCAAATTTTCATTTTTAAAATCAATAATATATAAATCTTCGATTCTGGCTGGAGAGTTTTTGATGACTTCACGCAATGGGGATAAAATCGCTGCGCCAGCTTTGATCTCAATATAGACGATTTTACCAGCAGGTGCTTCTGCTAAAACTTGCGATAACAGCGGTATTTTTTCTCCTTGGCCTACGTCCACTTGAGATAAAGCTTCGAAATTCTCCTCCGCGATTACCAACTTTTTATCGCCGACCCGTTCGGTATCGGCGTCATGGACACAGACTACTTGTCCGTCAGCGGTCAAGCGAATGTCTAACTCTATTCCGTCCGTTCCACGCTCCCACGCCAAACGGAAAGCGCGCATGGTATTTTCAGGAGCATCATGCGACTCGCCCCGATGTGATATCCACAACATATAATTAATCCTCAAATTTAAAGTTATACTGATTTAGACCGAGTTCGGCTTTCATCTCGATAATGTGCTTTTGTAACGCCGGATTTATCGGCACGCCCTTGTCTTTTCGTTCCAGCCAGGCCAGATATTCTTTTTCGCCAGCGGTATAGATACGTGCGTAGTTTGGGGCAACTTTTGAGTTGCGTAATGCCCTCAGAATATCTCCAGTAGTTTTTTTAAACTCCGCTGGTTCAATAAAAGCATTTATATCGATTGCGATAAAGAAATGCCCCAGTCGATACGGGCACTTGGAACCGTCTGGATTAAAACCGAGCAAGCCTTTCATAAAAGCTCCCTGTTGAAGCGCTGCCGACAAAATTTCAACAACAGTAGCATAGCCATACCCTTTGTAACCGCCACCTTCTTCACCGATTCCGCCAAGCGGAGTAAGCGCTGCCGTGCCTTTTACTAAATCCTGAAGAATTTGATGGGTATCCGTTCGGGTGGTTCCGTCCTGATCAATAACCCAGCCAGGAGGAATCTCTTTCCCAGCGCGATCATAAACCTCAAGTTTGCCGCGTTGCGAAATACTGGTTGCGCAGTCGAGAAAAAACGGAAACTCTTCATCTGAAGGCATTCCAAAAACCAAAGGATTTGTTCCCAACATATTCTCAACCCCAAAAGTTGGTGCAATTGAGGGACGCGCATTAGTCCCTGTAATGCCAATCATATCGTTTTCTATCGCCATCAAAGGGTAATAGCCGGCAATACCGTAATGGGTGGAGTTACGGACGGCGACCATACCCATCCCATATTCTTTGGCTTTATCAATCGCCATCTGCATAGAGCGCTTAGCAATGACATGGCCCATGCCGTCATGCCCGTCAATTACCGCGGTAGTCGGCCCCTCGCGGACAATCTCAAAATCAGTGATAGGGTTTTGAATACCCTCTTTTATTCGGTCATAATAAATCGGCTTGAGCCTCCCGATTCCATGTGAATCAATACCACGTTTATCAGCAGCAATCAAAACGTTTGCGCAAATTTCAGCGTCAGCTTCTGGCACACCAGCGCCGATAAAAACATCACGCATAAAAGATTCCATCTTATCAAACGACACCCAGTGAATATCTTTTGCCATAATTCAGTCCCTTCAGTTTGTTTACAAGAAAGTTTACCAAAAAGAAATATAACGAAAAACTATTATTTATCAAGAAAATTATCGAAAAAAAAGTCAATTATGAGGCTTGACATGAAACGCATTATCTAACCGCAAAAAATGCTGAGTACACGGCGAAATTTTCTTTATGTCTTAATTATCGCGCATGCATGATGTTTCGACCATATCGAATGGTGTGACGCGCGACAACTAAAAATACTTTTTATGTAATATCCATAACTATTAGTGCAAATTAGTGGCTAGAAACTCTCTCCTCCCTTCCGTGGCTAAACCCCCACTCCCTTCTCCATTTATTAATGTCCATCAGTGCTCATTAGTGGTTTCTTCCCGTCTCTTTTTTATTTATAGCCGTAGTAATAAATCGTTCTGGGTGAAACCGTGTATTTTGGTTGCACAGTCAAATTTACGGGGGTATATTGTTTAATAACATTTTACAATTAAAAAACAGCACAATCCATAGCTGCAACAGATTATTAGAGGTTTCCGAATTATGACTGTATTTCCCATACGCAACACTGGTAGTATCTGAGATGCTGCGCGAAGAAAAAAAGTTTTCTAAAGCTGGCGGAATACTGTTGTTGGTTTTATCGTTTTTTGTGCTTTATTCGCCGCTACAACTTGGCGAACGTGAACTCTATTGGCAGGAGGGATTTCATGCCGCCCAGGCGCAAGAGATGAGCCTCACGTTGCCGATTACGGTTGCTCATGGTGAAGTGATAAACAACTCATTCCCATTATATCCGTGGTTAGCCTCGTTATCGGTTCACTACTTGGAACTTCCGATGGAATTTGCGCTACGTGGCATTTCAGTTTTGGCATTAGCTTTAATTGCTTGTATTGTCTGGCGTGCTACGCTTTCGGCGGGTGGAATTCAGGCTGCGCTTGTTGCCGCCGCGATGGTAATTAGTACTAACATAATCATTGACAAAGGACCTGAAGGATATCCGCAAACTTTGATGACGGTATTCATGTTAGTGGGCTGGATTCTTTGGTTTAACTTAGGTTTTGGCCGGGGCAGCTGGGATAAAGCATGGCTGGTCGCACTCTTTTTCGGTGGATTGGCATTTTATACCGGTGGGTTCCAAGCATTACTCTATTTCGCGCTTCCTTTTGTATTTATGCGACGCCCGCTTGGTATCTGGAAAAGGCTCAACCGTTCTGGATTTTGGAGCGGCTTGGCCGTTTTATTCGGCTTTATTTTACTTTGGGGCATTCCATATATTCTACTTTCCGGGAAATTACCATTTACTTCATTTTCACCGGGCAATCAACTCGGGCGTTACTTAGAACATCTGTTATCATTTCCACTGGATATGATGTTGCGTATTGCCCCGTGGCAGGTTTTGGCTTGGGCTCCTTTTTGTGTGGCATTGTTCCCGCTCGACTCCACTCCAATTTATAGTAGATTCCTGCGCACGATCGTGATCTCATTATTTTTCGGGCTGTGGTTAAATCCATTTTCAGAACCCCGCGATATGGTAATTTTGTTACCTGCATTATCGATCCTTTGCGGTTTAAATTACTGGATTGTGGCGCGACGTTACGGCGATCGTATTATTAAAATATGTTCAATCCCAGCCGGGTTGTTGATCATTCCAGCAGCAATTATGATCGTATTTTATTTTATTCCCGCCGAATGGGGTCTGCAACAACTAAAACTTGAGCGCGGCTATGAATTTAGAGAATTATTGCAAAACCGTATTGCCTGTGGCGTTGGAGCGACATTGTTAGTGATCATTGCTGGTTTTTTGACGATCAACGGTCGTCTGCGGCCATTGTGGTGTTGGGTTTTAATGATCTCGGTTTCCTGTGCTATTTTTTCCTGGGGGTTGATTGTGCCGTACCGGGCGCAGGAAAATGAAAAGCGCGCATTAGGAGTCGAGATTCGCAAAGCGCTTAAAGACGAATCTGTTTCAGATCAAGAAATTATTTATAAAGCTAAGATCCTTGACTTATACAGTGAATGTTACTATATGGGCTGGCAGGCACAAAAAATTTCATCACTACAAGAGTTGCCAGAACACCAGAAAACAGTCTACTTGATCACTACCGAATTCCCTCAAGATCCAAGCCGGAGATGGCGAAACTTATTACCTGAACGGATGAAATACCGTTCTCAGCGGCTTTGCCTCTATCAAGGGATTCTAACCGATAACGCTGGAGATCAACAATGATAACGAAACCGATACTTAGCGGGCTTGGGTTAGATGGCTTCAAAGAACTAGCTATTGCGGCTGGAGAACCAGCTTTCCGCGCAGGACAACTCGCGCAGTGGGTTTATAAAAAACGAATCCTCGATCCCGATAAAATGGTAAATTTGCCTTCAGGCTTCAAAATTTTTATTAAAGAAAATAGTGACTGTTGTTCATCAGTAATAACTCAAAACTCTAAATCTGACGGCGGCACGGAAAAACTCTTGTTGACGCTAAGGGACGGCAATGCGGTTGAAATGGTAATTATTCCATCGCCCAAACGCATCACCTTCTGTTTAAGTACTCAAGTTGGTTGTCCCGTGGGTTGCCGTTTTTGCGCCAGTGGCGCGGATGGACTCGTGCGCAATCTGCAATGTGGCGAAATGATTGAACAACTGTGGCATGGCTCTAATGTCATTGGTCGGTTACCCGATAATGTGGTCTTTATGGGAATTGGTGAAGGTTTATTGAATTTCAAACAACTCGCAGCAGCATTAGAGATCATTACCGACCCTGAAATGTTCGCTTTATCGCCACGACGTATTGTGGTCTCGACCAGCGGACATGTTCCGGGAATTCGTCAACTAACTGAACTGGGAAAGCCATTCACTTTAGCGGTCTCGCTCCATGCAGTGAACGATGCAGTTCGTGCTAAAATCATCCCAGATCAATTCCGTTACAGTATTGCTGAAATATTAGAAGCCTGTACTGAATATCGCGAAAAAATCGGTCGCATGGTAACCCTTGAATATACTCTGTTGGCTGGCGTTAACGACGATGATTCCGCCGCGCGCCAACTAGCAGCAATAGCTCGTGCGCAACATGCAAAAATTAATCTTATTCCATACAATGAAACTGGCACCGAATTTAAACGCCCTACAATAAATACCATCAGACGTTTTCAACAAATTTTGGAATCTGCTCATGCCAACGTGACTCTGCGCATGGAAAAAGGTTCAGACACTAACGCTGCCTGTGGTCAACTCAGGCGTTCGCAAACTAACTCATAAATAATCATAAACGGTGCATGTATAATGAATAAAGATGAGATTCGGCAAAAAACGGTTAAATTGGCGAACAACCTAGCAAAAGTTATTCGTGGCAAAGATGATATTATTGCCCTCTTGATTACCGCGTTAGCGGCGAACGGCAATGTTTTACTCGAAGACGTACCTGGGGTTGGTAAAACCACGCTCGCTAAAACGCTGGCAGCTTCGCTGAATTGCCAATTTAAGCGTATTCAATTTACTCCTGATCTGTTACCTGCAGATATTATTGGCAGTTCAATTTACAATCCGCAAGATGGTAGTTTTAAATTCCGTCCCGGCCCAGTTTTTTCAAATATTTTATTGGCTGATGAAATCAACCGTGCATCGCCAAGAACGCAATCCGCACTTTTGGAAGCGATGAGTGAGCGCCAGGTTTCTACAGAAGGGAGAACCACGCCACTGCCACAGCCGTTTTTAGTTATTGCTACCGAAAACTCGATCGAATTCCAAGGAACTTATCAATTGCCGGAAGCCCAATTAGATCGTTTTGCCATGCAATTAACGCTCGGTTATCCAGATGAAAAACATGAATTAGAGATGTTGTTCGAGCGTTTCAACAATGATCCCGCGCTGCATATTGAGCCGATTATGGATTGTGACGACGTGCTGGAACTTCAAGCTTTCGTGCGCCAAGTGAAGGTCGAAGATTCGGTCGCTGATTATATGTTGCGAATCGTCCGCGCTACACGTTCGGACAGCAGAATTGAACTCGGGGCAAGTCCGCGCGCGCTTCTGATGTTGTCGCGTTGTTCGCAAGCTGCTGCATTCCTAGAACAAAGGGATTTCGTGCTTCCTGAAGATGTAAAGAAAACCGCCGCCGTGGTTTTGCCACACCGTTTGATGCTTGAAAGCAAGACTCGCTATTCTGGCATGACTGCCACCCAAATTGTCGCTGATTTACTGGATAACATCACAGTTCCGGTTTGAGTAAATGAAGATCAACATTTGGTACAATCGTTGGATGAAACGATTTCTCGATGGCCCCGAATGGTTCCAGATTGTAAATCAGGAACGCCGCAACGGAGCCTATCGCATGCCGACATTGGCGTTTTTCGTATGGATACTTGCTTGGCTGTGGAGAATATTCACTATTCCCGCGTTACTAGCCCTGATCCCAGCAGGATTGCTAGTTTTATACAGTACGATCTCATTGGAATCGCCCGTTCGGATTGCGGCGATGGCACTATTTTTAATCATCACCATAGATTTTCTAGTTGGCTGGGTCTTCCGTCCTAAATTGCGCATCAAGCGCATTGTTCCTGACCGCGTCCGTGCTGGATCAAAGTTTCACATCACTTACCAAGTTACCAATTTACGCAACTTTCCGGCGTGGGATCTCGAATTTGACCGCTATATCATTAAGAAAGGACTGGAAATTACTAACGCTGCTTCAGTTGAAGCGATTAAAGCCAAAGAGACAGTGACGCTTTCCGCACTCGGATTAACGGAAAGACGTGGCGTCTATCGCTTGTTCTCGCCAATTGCGGACTCGCTGTTTCCATTGTCGTTGACTAAATGGAGCTACCGAAATAAAGGCAACAGCACGCTAATTAAAGTTTATCCCGCGTTTGCGGAACTTCACAACTTGACTTTACCGTCGGGAAGCCGTTTTCAGCGTGAAGGTGCTTCGCGAGTATCGAAGATCGGCGAATCAATGGATTTTTATGGCTGTCGCGATTATCGCGACGGCGACGATCCACGTCATATTTATTGGACTGGCAGCGCGCGACGCGGTGAATTGGTGGTTAAAGAATTTCGGACTGAATATCTAAGCCGAGTTGCGTTGATTGTCGACATTCATGTTCCACGGCGCCGTTGGCAATGGTTAAAACAACGTTTAGACCGTCGTAGTTACGCAAAAAACTTTGAAGCAGCTTTATCATTAACCTCTGCAATCGCTGATTTTTTAACTCGTAGCGAATATGTCGTGGATATTTTTGCGACGGGTAGTCAGGTTTATCATTTTCAAACTGGCAGACATCTCGCCTGTTTCGACTCTATTCTCGACATTTTAGCCGAACTTGATGCTAATCCCAAGCCACAACTCAATGATCTGCCGGATCAGGTACTTGAAGAGATTGCCGGCATCGGCAGCGTGTTATTGATTTTCCTCAGTTGGGACGACGAACGTGCGCAATTGGTGACCAGGCTTCGTGAAGCAGGGGCTGAACTTAAAATAATTCTAATTGACGCGACTGGCGAGATTCCTGACTTTGTGCAATTAATAAATTCGAATGAGATTAACTCGGGACGGGTTAGAGATTTATGAAAAAGTCCAAGACACAAGTGTTATCTTCAATGGCGATTTTACTACCGCCACTTTTCCTGTTTACCATGCTTACCGATTTGCCTCATGTTCTGGTGATAACCCTTTTGGGTTATGGCTTTTCGTTGATGCAACGAAAACCGTTTACGCTCAGCGACCGTTCCGTGATCTATACTGGAGTGTTGATTGCAGTGGTGGTCGGAATCATGGATCTGCTATTTCCATTGAACCATGATCGTTTTGGTTATATCACAATGATATTTCGGACAGAATATTACGCGGTTGGACTATTTTATCTTGCGGTCGCGGTGACTTTTTTTTCGTCGGGACGCGCGATGATTGGAACCGCTACTGCCGTTTCAATCTATTCATTGATTTCGTCTGGGGATGTTTTTAATTTAACGGTTGACAACGTCCGTTTGCCGCTGTTCAGCGCCATGATTAATCGTCACTTTACAACTCTCTATGCCACGGCAATGATTGTAAGCTTAACGATAGCATTATTTTTCCTGCGTCGCGACCAACTCAGGAATATTGCGCAGAAAAGCCGAATAATGATTTCAAAACGTCTCATCCATATCGCTTTGATCGTTTTTCTCCCATTGATTCTATTTGGCACCTATAAACTTTATCGCGCCTATGAAGATGATCTCCGCCGACTTGAAAATCACCTAATTCGCATTGGCGTGAGGCAACGCATGTTGCAACGCAGTGGTTGGACTGTTTTTGGCCGCGAAGCCAATCTGCGCAATATTATGAGCCAGGAAATGTTCGCTAATCAACAACAGATCATTATCCGCGCTAGTGCTAAACAAGCTCCCGGGTACCTGCGCGGGCATGCTTATGAAGTTTATCAAAACGGCATCTGGAGTGAACCTACAGCCGCTCAAACGACTGAACTTCAGTCGCAAAGTTATTCGGGAATGTTGACCGCCAAATCATTTTATCTTTTCGAACCTCAAACGCAATACAAATATCAATGTCAATTGCTTCAGGAAGCAAAATTCATCTCAGATGTACTCTTGATTCCCGGGAATACACAACGAATTGACCTGATTGCTGAACGTGTCACCGTCACTGCTGGCGGTTCCGCTGCCGTCATCGACTGGCAGAAAGATGGCGGTTATAGCGTTTTTTCTGAAGAGGCACAGACCACTGCGTACCCATTGCCAGCTGAGCCGAAACCAACTGAATTTTTACAAATTCCAGCAGACCTTAACGCTGATTTAGATAGTGTCATTGATCTTATTCCTGGACTTCGGGACGCAAAAAATGACGCGGAACGTTTTCAACGACTTCTGGAATATTTTAAAACTCAATTCAGTTATAGTCTAGATTGGCAGGGTTCGAAAAATGACGATCCTGTGACGTTTTTCCTTTGCAATGCCAAACGCGGTCATTGCGAATTGTATGCGGCCGCTATGACACTGTTATTGCGACGTTTAGAAATCCCTGCGCGTTACGTGACCGGATTCATTTGTGCAGAACCACATCCGTCGGGGCGATATTTTGTCGCACGCCTTGGTAATGCGCACGCATGGCTAGAAGCTTATGACCGTCAGCAAAAACGCTGGATTCATCTTGAACCGACTCCATCGTCAGAGATCGACACAATACGAGGCGAATGGAATACTTTCAGCCGTTGGAATGACGCTTTCAAACAATGGCGCCGGGAACTGCTCGCCAACTTGCGGCGTGGCTTATTTGCCAAAGCGATTACCGATGTTGCAATCGCACTTTGGTCACTACTGTGGAATCCGATTGGTGGGATTATCACTGTAGCAATGATACTTCTTTGGTGGTTTAAACGTAAAAGAAAACGCAAAAACGCCTCGCATTATCTCAATATTTCAGCGATTAAAATACAGCTGGGACAAATTTATCGCCGCCGTATTCGAGTTTGGGAAAAACACGCTGAAATCACAGCCTCTCCAAGTCGCACCTCAAGCGAAATCCTAGAATTATTCAAAAATTCCGGCAAATTCACTGAACCTGAACTCCAAGAAATAGAACAATTTATCACTCGCTGGCAACACCTCCGTTTCAGCACAAAGGTGATCACTCCTGAGGTAGTGAAGAAGGAATTAGAAATGGATAACACCAATGGAAAATTTTAACCACGGAAAACGCGGCAAGCCATTCGCTATGCCGTTCAAAGAACAGGGTAAACAGAGCCTTTAATTCACGCGCGCATAATGCGCGCGCGAATTCATGAACCTCTTTACAGAGAAAATATCGCGTTTACGATCCATTGAATAAGAACAGAATTATTTTAAAACGGCTCTTTATTTTTTACGAAATGCAACAAAAGGACGATGTGCCATAAAGCCGTCAAAAATCTCTTCATACATTTGATCAAATTGAGCTATACGTTTCCGCAGTTCGGGAATGTCGCGCTTTTTCACTACCACGACATCACCAGACGGCAATTGAGGAAACAGTTCCAAACCGCCCGCGACTGGATACATCTTTGAACTAGAAATGTTATTAAAAATATAATAAAATCCACGACGGCGTTCCGGGGTTAAATGAATAAAATATTTCAGGTCGTCATGATCCGGACCGATGTTATAAAAATAAATATCCCCATGACGTTGCGCCTCAACTTCGGCGACAAAACGACTTGAGTTATCATACTTCGCAAACCATGGCGCAAAAATCAGGATATTAAAAGTCAGTGTCGCGGCTGCGGCAATCCAAGCCAAACGCAATATCGGATTGGTCAAACGCTTGCCATATTTATATTGGCAATAGATTAAAATTGTAACCGCAACAAGCGGCACGATCAAAAGTGACCCGGCGTCAGGATTAATTGACTTAGTGATTAGGTGAAAAACTACAATCACAACTGCCAGTCCTGGCAGCACCAAATACTCCAGCCATGAGATAAATTTCAAAAGCACCGAATTGAGTTTGAAATCTTGCAAGCGCGAGGCGCCATAAGCAGCTGCCAAACAAAGCGCAGGAATCACTGCTGTCATATAGCGAAGATGTTTACAGCCCGGAATACTCAATGCAATCAACGGCAAAAGTGCCCATCCGAGCAGTCCCCGGAGCAGCAAAGTATCGGTGTCGTCAGATTTCACCCAAAAAGCAAGTTTTTTATAATTAAGGATAAACACCGCTGCCGCCACTGGATAAACCAATGAAAAAGAGCCCAACGCGCCGGTGAAAAAATATAAATTATCCCCATCTTTCAATCTGCTGGAAATTTGCCAATCTAAAAAGATTTCCCAGAGTTCCTGTCCACCCTGCCGAAAGATTAGAAAAACCGTAACCGCTGCACAAATTGCGGAACAAATTGCTCCAATAAAACCCCAAAAGAAGACACGCTTCCATTCAGCACGGAACAAAAGCCAACCGCCGAATGCGCCACCACTTATAATCAGCCCCAACGGGCCGCGCATGGCAAAAGCAAAAAACAGACATAAAGGGATCAAAAAGATCGATTTACGGCTTCTTTCCATAAGCAGATAAATAATGGTTACAGTCGCAGCAGCCACCGGCATATCAATGCTAAATTGACGACAAATATTAAGGTATTCAAAAGTTAAAAACGCAAAAATCACCGAATATATTCCGATTGCTGGTTTTATTCTGGCACCAATCTTATAGGTCATGGCAGTGACATAAGAGGCGAGCAGAATAGTCGGCAACGCCAAACTCCACATATTAATCCAGCGCCCGCCAAACGAGGTCAGAAATGAAAGAAAGGTATATGGCGACAGATAATCGGCATAAGGTTGATTATTAACAGTAGCGAATACCCCGATACCGTGGTCGCGCATATTTTCCACCATCAAAGCGAATCTAATATCAATACTAATTATCTCATTAAAATTAAGCCATAATGAGAATATTACGGCAGTACATACAAATATCAGAGTAGCGGGGTATTTTTTTAGGTTAATCATTGTTTTTATCTTGGTTATATTTTTTGCTATATGTTAGCGGATGCAATTTTACTACTTAATTTCCCATTTTAGGATGGGCCATTTTTTATCTTTTGCGATTGTCTTCAATTCCGGTGCCGGATTCACGGCGATGGGGAAACCTACTGCATCGAGAATATAACGATCTAGATAGCCGTCGCCGTAATAAGCAGCATCCGCAAGCGTCAGTCCAAAAACCTTGCAATAGCGTTCGGCGAGCGTGATTTTTCCTTTGCCAACATTAAAAACACCCTGCGCAAAACCGGTGTAACAGCCGTCAATCGTTTCTAAATCAGTCGCGAGCAAATGATTAATACCAAGATAAGAGGCCAATGGTGCTGCCAGCACGCGATTCGTTGCAGTTAAAATTGCAACTCTTTCGCCAGCTTTGAGCAGTTTTTTTACCGTGACTGCAGCATCTGGGTAGATTTTATCTTGGACATACTCTTTAAAATGCCAATCGGCTAATTTTGCCATTTCTACTTCTGATTGCTGACGAAACTCAGCAAGCTGAAATTCCATGAACGCGTTAAGGTCCAACGTGCCTTTTTTATATTCTCCATAAAAATAATCTGCTCTTTCTAAGGAATTAGCAGGACCGATATTGTGTTTGACGATAAAATGTTTCCATGAAACATCACAATCATTGTCAATTAATGTATGATCCATATCAAACAAGAAAACTTTTGGTTTCTTAGCCACTATTTTCTCCTTCCAATTGATTTTTCAGTTCTTTAATTTCAGTCGTAAAGCGTGACAGCAATTGCTCAGTCAACTCTGCAGAAACGGTTTCGGCAGTCAAACGCAATACGGGCTCAGTATTAGATTGTCGCATCAGCACCCAGCCATGATCAAAATTGATACGCAAACCATCAAAAGTCAGCAGATCTTCATTTGAATAACGCTCGGCCATAAGACGAATAATTTCTCGTGAATTAAATGGGGAGCACGGAAACTTGAGTGATTGATTTTCGTAGTGATCAAGAGCGCCGGCAATATCAGCAATGCTTTCATCGCAAAGCGAAAGCATCTCAAGCAATAAGGCCATGGTCGCAAAACTATCACGGCCGGGATGAATGCGACGCCAGATTACGCCGCCACAGTTGCCTTCGCCACCGAATTCCGCACCAAGCTCCACCATCTTGCGCACCACATTAATCTCGCCGACTTTAGCGTATTCAACGCTACAACCGTATGACGCAGCAATATCTTCAAGGTTTTTAGTAGTCTGAATGTTGACCACGACCACACCGGGATTTTCACTAAGAACGTGATCAGCAGCCATCATCAAAGAGTAGTGAGTTGGTAACGCCATGCCTGTATTGTCAACGACTGACAAACGATCACCATCAGGATCTTGTGCAAAACCGATATCGCATTTTTCCCGTATGACCAGTTCAGAGAGTGCTCCGAGGTGCTCGGGAAGCGGTTCGGGAACGCGTTGAAAATACCCATCTGGTTGATCAAAAACAGTAAACACTTCGCAACCCAAAGCTTCCAGAAAATTACGTGAATACACCGCGCCTACGCCATTACAGCAATCAACAGCAACTCGGAAACGGCGGGCGCGAATATCGTCAACATTGATATTGTCAAAAATTTTATTTTGATGAGTTGTGAAACCATGGCTGACATATTTCACCTTGCGCAGTAACTCTTCCTTACAAAAATGAAAATCCTCTTGATTATAGACATCAAATAGTTCAGCAGATTCATTTTCGCTAAGAAATGTCCCCTCAGCTCCAATCAGCTTGAGCGCATTCCATTCTGCCGGATTGTGACTCGCAGTAACCACGATTCCGCCGTTTGCACCCGATTCTACAATCATCATTTGCACCGTCGGCGTCGGCACCACTCCAAGCAATAAGGGCTGACAACCTACCGAGAGCAAACCAGCAATTACCGCATTTTCAAACATCTCTCCGCTTGGTCTGGTGTCGCGACCCACTAAAACCCGGCCGCCACCAACATAACGTCCAAAAGCCGCAGCCATTGAGCAGGTCAAAAGTGGCGTCAAAGATTCCCCGACGATGCCACGAACCCCGCTAGTGCTAAATTTAAGATTTTGCCTGAATTTCACAGTTCACACCTCTGATGTTCAATCATTCCACGCAACTGAAAATCGCGATCAACCGCTTTTTCAATGGTTTTCGATTCTGAAATCATCCTAATAACTGCTTCCGTAGTAGAAGAGCGCACTGATACCCAGCCGTCGTCCCAATCAATCCGAGTACCGTCATCTTCAGTAACTGTAGCATCTCCTGCCAGTCCGCGCATATTGCGCAACATAGCATAAGCCTGAGACGACTGGCAACGCACCGTGCTTTTGACAATGTGATATCGTGGGATTTCACTCGCTAAATCAGATAATTCACGCCCAGTCATCGCCATATATTCTAAAATTACCGCCATCACATAAAGCGCATCAAATCCGCAAACCCATTTCGAACTAGTCAAACTGCCACTACCCTCGCAAGCCACCTGCGCACCAGTCTCAAACATTTTATCAATCACATGCGCCTGCCCTACTCTAGTTTTATACAAATTACCGCCATGTTTCGCAACAACATCATCCAATGCGCGCGTTGAGCAAATATTCGTGACCACACGTGCATCAGAACAGCCTGAAATTAAATAGTCAGCCGCTAATGGCGCAGTATACTCCTCGGACAACGTTTCAGCAGTATTAGTAACTATTGCCAAGCGGCTGGCGTCACTGTTAAAAACAAAACCGGCATCCGCTCCCAGTGGGGCAATTAAAGACTGAACTTGGCTGGCAGTGCGCGGACGTGGTTCTGGTTCATGCGGCAATATTCCTGAAAATATTTTATTGATACCGATCATTTTTACGCCCAAACGCTCCGCAACACGTTCAGCCACTGCTCCGCCTGACCCATTGCAAAAATCAGCGACTACGGTAAAATTGGCATTTTCAATGGCACGCGCATCAATAACTCGACAGAGTGCGTCCAAATATTCATCAACCACATTTTCAGGCACAGCCTGAACCTTTTTAATTTTATTCCACGGAACGCTGCGATAGCGGTGACTATGATAAATATCCAGAAGTTCTTGGAGTTCAATGCGATTAAAATAGTTTCCCTTAGAAGCTAAAGGGATAGCGGCATTCCAACCTGCGTTCTGGTGTCCCGCGCCGAGTAGCAATGCTCCATCAGCGTTGAGATGCGGGGTAAGAAAATGGATCAAACCGGCTGGCGCGATTCCAGCGTTAAGTACTTCGCAACCACACCCCGTCAAAGCCGCGGTAACGGCATATCGAAGCATATTAGTGGAGAATCTTGTGTCGCAACCGAGAACAACTCTACCGCCGTCCAAAAGGGTGCCGACCGCTGAAGCAAAATCAATCGCTCTTTCCACTGTCAAGCCAGTTCCGACGATGCCACGCATCCCTGCGGTTCCAAGTTTGAATGAACGCATTGATTTCGTCCTTTAAGGTTTTGGGGTTGATTTAAAAGGTAAAATATAGCACGTCGGATTGAGTTTGAAAGTGTTAACTTTTAAGTTTTAAGTTTTAAGTTTTAAGGGTTTGGGAAGAATTTAGAATCTAGGAGTTAGAAGGTTGGACACGACTGTTGTAACTTGTGTTCTTAATTCGCGCGCGAATTAAGAACACAAATTAGACCTTTCCTCATTCGTGAACATTAGTGTCATTCGTGGACAAAAAAACCTTCCCAACTCTCCGCTCAATCCCAGAAATCAATTTTGATTGATGCTTCGAATTGCTCGTTGATTTTTGCTTTTTCGCCAAGAGCTTTGGTCAACGGATCATCGCTCGGGTCACAAAACCCGACATGACTATGACGCACCCAGCCTTCCGCAAATTTATATTTGCCGGACAATTTACCAAAGTAACGACAACGTTCCATCATATCATTGATAAACGCGCTTCCTTGACTTGTACCCAACCAAGCTTCCTGACTGACGTGGCAACCTAGCATCTGTTTTTTCAGCTCTAGGGCATCCTCCACATCAACAAAAAGACCCGGAATCACCGGACGGCGTAACTGGTCAGTAATGCTATGTGGCATCGAATGATAAACTGTTACCTTGCTGTTGACCGGAGAAATTTGCGGCACGCACGGCGCTGGCGTCATGCCGCGCGCAAACGCGGCAGTAACGGCCAGACGTCCACAATTGATATGGTCTTCCATGTAATCGTAAGGGCCATGAGTTAATATAATCTCTGGGTTTACCTCTCGAACGACTGGAATCAGACGCTCAAGCAGTTCCTTCGTATAGAAAACCTCCAAATCGTCCGTGAGACTTTCATGAAAGTGCGCACCAATGACTTCAGCTGAATTCTTAGCTTCTTCGCGGCGCATCTTGATAATAGTTTCATGATCATATTGATTAGTTCCGCATGACCCATTGGCAACATTCATGTAATGAATCTCATAGCCGACGTCTTTCAACGCCACTAGGGTTCCGGCCATCATATAATCAATGTCATCAGGATGCGACGCGATAGCAAAAGCTGTTTTTTTCATCGTTTATTTTTTTCCTCAGCCCCTTAGTGCATTTCAACATCGCAAGCGCCAATACCGCTACGCAAGAAGTTGAATTGAACATTTGGATGATCAGCCAACAATGACATCGGAACTCGTGAGTCCGCAATTTTCTTACCGATCATTAACGTCGAAAGACGCAGACCAAACGGATTATCATGGTGACCAGGATGCCAGATGGAAACTTTTTTCGATTTCCAAGTTTCAACTGGGCCGACCGTAATCGCTTCAGATGGAACATTTTGAACAGTTCCACCACCTGAAGTACGAGCATTCTGCATCAAAGTAATTGGGTGGAGATTGACGTAACGAGTACCGAGCTGGCGATACTCTTCTGGAGTAGGCGGATGGTCTTTATACTTGCCTTCACGTTTGACCGGATCATTAAAAGCCCAATGCTTGGTTTCTCCTTGCCCACCCTGCATTACTAAGCAATCTGCGAGATCCCACGACTTGATGTACTCAGTAGCATCAAACAATGGAAAATGCATATTTTCTTTTGGCATCAGAAGTTCTGGGCGGATTTTGCTAAAGCAGAGATCCCAAACCGCTTTCTGGAAACCGAGCGGAAAACCTGGCTCAACCTCTTTGCCGTCGATAACCCATTCATCCATACTCCAAAAATGACAATGGCGCAGGTTAAGATTAAGTTCATTGACTAGTCTGGCGACCAATGGCAACTGCTCTGTCGGACCAATCGGACCACAGATACCACAAGGTTTTTCTTCAGTAGCCTGCATCCATGCAGTGATATATTCCAGCGCTTCTGCCAGATAAAAATCCTCTACCGTATCATAGAATTTTACGGAAAATCCGGGACGAGACATTTTTAAAAGGTCATCCGCGCTCAAACGAGCAGCATCGTCAAGGATTTCACGATCCAAAGTGGTGTAGTCCCACCAGTCTGGTGCGATTTTACTGTAGTTAGCCATTTTTCACTCCTAAGTTGTTGTTTTGCTTTTAGTGGATTCTTTCCACAATATCGATTACTAGATAATAAAGCCCTTATACGCAAAAAGTAAAGCGTATTAAAATATCAATTTTGAAGATGAAGCGATATCTGAATGCTAACGAACCGAATCAGGAGCTGGAGTGGATAATACTGAATGATAATAGAAAGGCGATTTGGGCACAAACACCCAGATGGAAATTGATGTAAGTACGTTCTTTAATTAGCGCGCGCATTATGCGCGCGCGAATTAAGTAATTACTTTACACAATTATTTTAGTCAAAACTTCATAGAAATCCAAAGCCAGAACAGGAGCTGCGTGTTCACAAAAAAAACACTTCTCCAGCAATTAGTGCCGATTTGTGTTCATTAGTGGTTAGACTCCGAGTTTACGACGGAGCTTTTTGAAGCGAACCACATTCCGTGCCAGCGGCGCGAGCAGTTGGCAAATGAGCTTATTGCGTCGCTTCAAGGTGTATGGCAGTTTGGCACGTGGCAACCAGCCAGATTTAATACCAAACTCAACCGCATCAAGAGTGTCATCGTAGAAACGTATTGCGTATGGATTCCACATTTGCCACGGCTTCGGGCCATAAGTAAAGTGCATAAAACACCCCTCCTCAAGACGGTCGGCGCGGTAATTTTCAGTGACCATCGGCGCATCCTCTGCAAAACAAAGCAGTGAATTAAGCACTGATTCATCAGTTTGCAGATAGGCCACGCTATCTTTATTCACCACATCGAGCAGATCATCCGGCAATACTTTTAACATCTGCTGATGCCACCTTTCGATAAACCCGAGTTGACTACTTTGCACTGAAATCAAGCAAGCTGAACAACTGCGCAGGCGGAGCGGTTCCTTGCGTTCGCCGACATCGCGTTGCCAAACCTCCAGTATTTTCGGCAAGATAGTATCGGGTGGGTCGTTAGGAGAACGTTTGAGGTGATAAAGGCCTTGCATTTCTGCCGGACCTCGTGACCGGATGTAGATTTGATTATTTTCAGCAAAAATCTTATCACTACAATTGCCAGAGAAGATCCCATCGCAGTCAACTCAGGTGATAACCTCAGATTCAGCCTTCATCATAATCACGGGTTTGCTACAGGTAAGATTGCGTTTATCTTCGGTCGATAGTGCGGCCGTGCTGACGCCGGGCAGACGTTCAATATCTTCCAGCCATTCTTTGGACCAATCATAGGTGCCAACTAAAACCGGTTCATCCATGCCGTGTTGTCGCATTGAGGCGACTAGCAACCAAACTCCCCAAGCATAGGCTTGGTTACAAGCGGTTACCACAGTATTATTATTCAAAATTGCCCCCCTCTAAAGTTAATAGATTATAATACAACTTGGTAATAGAAAATCAATTTGACTGGTTACGGCGTTCCCGCCAGTAATGAACCAAACTCTTGAATCGTTGACTAATTTGTTGTTTTATCATGACTCGCTCACTGGGGATCAGGATAATAAAATATGAAGCAATAATATAGCAACTACCGCCGACAATTCCGCAGGTTGCGAGCAATGCAAAGTCTGACCATTTTTCACCGTAATATCTTTCTACGAAGTAAAAAAATATAAACGTGGGGATTACGGCGATTATCGGCTTAAACAACACTTTAATAAAGAATTCAAACCAGCTGGTTTTCAGGTAGTTTAAAAAGAACGGCAACACCACAGTTATAGTCATAAACACTTTAACCCCAAATGCCGTCCACGCCACACCGACAAATCCGAATTTCGGCAATAGTAACAGATATAAAACTAGTGTAATAGTTGATTCTGCAACGATGATGTACGACAAAAAAGCGTGCCGATTAGTCATCAACATAAATCTTTCAATGACTGAACGAAAAACAATAGTAGTAAAAACAGTGCCCAGCGTTATCCGACAAACATAAGCCGCCATCGCGCTGTCCACATTAAATAAAAACCTGATCATTTGAGGAGCGAACCAAAACATACCAAGCGTAAAACCGGTAGTTAAAAAGCTATTCCAACGAATTGAATTGATTAAGACCATCGCTAAGAGTTTAAGCTTACCAGTAGCATGAAGGTTTGCGGATAATGGCCCAATATTTTCGTGATAAGCGTCGCTGCCCTCAAACATTATCATCGGCAACCGTTGGCCCATCTGAAAAATTCCAACCGATTCCAATCCTGAGAAAATACTGATCAATAAAGTACCACTTCTGACGCCAATAATCCTGAATACCGCACATAAATAGACAAAACCGCTGAATTTGAAAATTTCCTTGAATTGTTCTGAAGATATCCGTAACCTCAATTTAAAGCCAGGAATAAGCCTCCCTGCAATAACAAGCATAATGAAATTAGTTGAAATAGTTATCGCTAGGATAAAAACAATCAGGGACAACAATTCTCCACCATATTGAAAAATCAACAATACCCCAACTAACTCAACAATTTTGGAGATGCCATTGATATAATTGCGCAAATAAATTTTTTGCAATCCAACCAACAGTTCGGGAAAAATCCCGGTAGGAAAGACCAGCGCCGCGCCAATTCCAAAAACGAGAAAGCAAGTCCGGCAATATGCAATCCGTTCAACCGACGCATTATCTAGTTTGAGGATTTCAACGACGAAAAACGAAGCGATATAAGTGACAACAATAACCACTACTGCCATCAATGAATAGAATGAGAATATCGTCGATATGGCACCATTGTAGCGCTTAATATCCGTTTGAAAAAGTTGTACTGCAGTATATTTAAGCGCAGTAACCCCCATCCCGAAATCTAACAGTCGCGAGTAACCAAAAAATGACCACAACAACGTCCATAAACCGTAAGAATCCAAGCCCAAATAAGCAATAATCCAACGGGAAATCAAAACCCCTTCGACCAGCCGAATCAGCATAAGGCAGTAATTAGTGAAGGTACTCTTAACAATCGATGATTTCATCTCTAAACCCTCAGAAAAAGTAGATTAGCCATGAAAAAGATATAGGGACGAGAAATGATGAATGAAAATTTCACAGCATTGGGTTGCGCTACGTTTTTCACAAGCACAGCAAACACGCTAAACCCCAAAATTATTTTTCTCGACTCCACATCTTTCGTGGTTTCAGTAGCTAAAATCCTCATTTTCATTCTCTAGTCATTACTCATTAGCGTTCTTTAGTGGATAAAAAATACTCTCTGCGAGCTTTTGTGATTTTTTGTTTAAAAGCCACTTTTCAGTGCCGGTAAACAAAAAATCCGTCAAAGCGCAGTTGACTCGACGGATTAGATAAAACATTGTTCCGAAAACTTACGCTTTCGCAATGCGTTTTTTTCTCATTCCCATAGCACCAAGAGCGCCGCCACCCAAAAGCATGGTGACGAGTATCCCTGGCAATGGTTTGCCTGCTGGGTCTAAGCCTTGAACACGTTCTCCACCATAAATACCAAAAGAGATAAATCCACCAGCAGTAGTGTTAAGATTAAAATACTCGTTCCCTAAAACGTCATTGCCAGACGCAGGATAATCACCTTCCGCAATCACATCATCTGAATCAGATATAAGCGAGCTGACTTTATTACCCGCTTTATCTGTAAGCCAAATAGAAATTTCATCGCCAGCACTAAATTCACCTAATTTATAGCCAGTTTGAACTACATCAGGAAGAATAATTCTGTCCACTATAACATTACTTATAGTGCTACCCTCTGCATTAACTTGAACACCATCTTTCGTATAACCATATTTCCCTGCTGTCATATTTGCATTATTAGCTAATAAGTTTTTGTTTTTAAATAGTATTTTCTTGGTATCGATACGATCAAGAACATAGAGAGAGCCACTACCTTTAGTAATTCTTATAAAGAATGAACCATCCGCTCCACCATTCGATGCTCCAGAAAGAACACTATATTGAAATGCTGCCGACACTCCGACACACAATCCAAACAATAATACCAACATCAAATTCTTTTTCATAATCATTTCTTTTTTACACAAATCTTGGTTTTTTAAAATAAGATAACATATAATGTAATACCAAGCTTTAACATAAACAAACAGCATTCCATCAAAGTTACTATGCATAAAAGAGTCGATGCGTTATGGTTAGAAACATTGATTGCTTGGCACTATTTCGCAAAGTGGTTTGAGTTCATTTCATGGCCAAATGTCCCACCTTTTAATCGGTGCCCTATCAGCAAAAATCAACGAATCTGGGCTATTGGATGAATATCTGCTTTTGTTATATTTAAAGTTTTCGCGAGATTTTGCAGTTGGTCAAGGACAACGAAAGTTTCCAATGAATGCGCGTCACTGCCGAGCGAAAACTTGCATCCTGCTTGTTTTGCAAGCGTCAAGATGCGCAATGGGGTCTCGATGCTGAATAAACGTTCAGGCCGTAATTGGGGGAGATAACATTTATTAATCTCTATCGCTATATTGTTTGATGCTGCTACAGAAAATGCGTCAATAAGCTCAGTGTCGGACAAACAGCTAATAGTATCATCGTAAATATCGATATTACCATAAGGATAAAACGGATGAACCAACAAATCCGGCAGTCCACTCTCAGCAGCTGAAATAAAAAACTTCAGCATGTGCTGTGCCAAAGCACGGGGAGTTGAGTCCGCTGGTTGCTCAACAAAATCTTTTAGGTGAAAATGGTTCGTTGCCATCGCCACATAATCAAGCTTTTCCTTCAGTTCATGCGTTATACCGAAAACTCCGGGAGCTTTCATGTCCGCTTCACAACCAACCCAAACTTCAATTTCCCATTCGCGCGAATGGATAAACTTATGTAATTCAAGATGTTTTTTGCCGTCTTGAGTAACATAAAAATCACTCGGCGGAACATCTTTTGAATCCCATACATGATCAATAAAACCTATTTTCTTGTACCCTTTTCGGGCCAGCAACGGAATTATGTTGTCTGGAATCTGAGTATCACTACTGCAACAAACTGAAGCGGGCGTGTGAATGTGCATATCGGAATAAAATATCATATTAGTACCTCGTTGAAAGAACGATCACAGGGACGTCCTTGGGTGTAAGTTTTATCGAAATTATAAATACCGTTAAAATCTACTTTGTCAACCAGACTGACAGTTTCCATGGATATATTTTTGCCATTCAGTTCAAAAATCTTGAACTCGAATGGAATTTCGCTGAAAGCGCTGACCGTCACATAGTGTATTCCATCTTTGCAATGATGCATATTCATATGCGTGTGAGCCCCAAGCACCAGTGATATTCCCTGATTTAAAGCCAGACGATGAATGGTATCGCAAAAATTTCCTGCAGGTGGGTGTAGATATTTATCGAGACCAGTCTGTTCGGGCGGCAAACCAAATACCGGAGAATGAGTTACCAGCACGTGATAATTATTCCCATCGCGCGCAGTTAAACCAATCTGTTCTTTATTTAGATATGGAATCTGAGGTTCACTATCATTCCAGCGATAAACTTGTTTCCCCCAATGACAGGATAATAAATCAAACTTTACATCCTCTTGAGTAAAAGAAAAATCAACTGATTGTCCGCTAAAAAAAGCGGGAGCTGCCGTCAACCATTTGCTGACAGAGTCATCTTCAGTCAAATCATGATTACCCAAGGCCAGATATACGGGGCAAGGAAGTTGTTCAAACAGTCTAACCGCTTCAGCAATATTTTCAGCCGAGCTATCTTCCACCATATCGCCGCCGTGGATAACAAAATTAATATCACCCCGCTGTTTTATCCATTGAGAAAAAACCGCCATCAAGTGCTCAAAATATTCCAGATAACGTTCCTGTTGTCCATAACCAGCACGATCGGAGCCACCTAAATGAGTATCAGCAATATCAGGAATCTTGATCCCGT
>DLIO01000121.1 GCA_002483765.1 Lentisphaeria bacterium UBA7640
GTTATTCGTTTAGCCATTGCTCAGTACTCCTTTTTTAAATGTACGCATTAAATATAATACGTACATGTTAAAATACAAGAAAAAAAGCACGATTTTGATAAAAAATCGCGCTTTTTTATAATTTTTAGCTTAAAGTGTACGCTTTATCCGACTTTCAGGTTATATTGGGCTTAATGTTTTGCCACCTATAAATAATGGAAAGATATTAATGTACGTCGGCGGGGTTGTTATATTAATCTCCTGGTTAGCGATACTTTTCTTGCGGAGATGGAAATATCAAGCGTGGTTTGTTGCTCTGTTGCTACCTTTCGGGTTCGTTATATTTGGATATGGTAGTTATAACTTGAGCTTCGGAAGGGCAAAAGAAAAATGGTTAAAATCCTCATTTTATCAGCAAAAAAATGTAATAGAGAAGATGAAAAGAAGAAAGATAATTCCAAACAGCTCCAACGATGAAATCATTTCAATTATCAGAACACACACAGAGGGAGCTGATTACAGCGAAATGTATTTCAGTTTAGTTGAGAAAATGCAAGAAATCCCGAAAGGGCAAGATTAGTAACTGGTTTTCTATCATGGGAAAACTAATAATTTGTATAGCAGTCAGATGTGGGTTTTGACTGCGCGTACCATTCGGTATAGCACAAAAAGCACTGAAGTGAATAGTGCAATTATGGCTTTCAATTCGCGCGCGCATAATGCGCGCGCGAATTTAGGATTGCAATTATGAAGATTTTTTCCCGGTTTTTTAAATTCTAACCGTTCTTCAGTTGCGAATGATTGCTAATAGCTCGTCGCGTTTTTGTTTCATCAATGCTTCGGTGTCCGCTTCGACGATTAAACGTAATAGCGGTTCTGTGTTTGATGCGCGGACATTGAACCACCAAGTAGGATATTCAGTAGAGATGCCATCTAGCTCAAACTGTTTACCATCTTGGTAATCAGCGCGAATTTTCTTTAAAATAGGCGCGACATCGGCAACTTTAGAATTGAGTTCGCCACTGGAATAATATTTGCGCAGTGGAGCCACCAATTCATGGGCTTTTTTGCCTGATTTGCAGATTAAGTTGGCAAACGTGATGAAAGATAGTCCCTGCGATTCGGCGGTGAAGTTCTCTTTGAAGTAATAATGTCCAGACAATTCTCCGGCAAAAACTGCATCGTTTTCGCGCATTTGAGCTTTAATGAAGGCGTGACCGACGCGTGACATAATCGCGGTGCCACCATTGGCCTCAATGACTTCTTTGACGACGCGACTGCTGCGCAAATCATAGAGAATAGTTGCAGGGCCATCAGATAGGATGTCCTGTGCAATCAGTGCGGTAAAGAGGTCCATCGGAATAATTTCGCCTTGATTGTCAACGAAACCACAACGATCGGCATCCCCGTCAAATCCGGCACCAAAGTCAGCGCCATGTTCAATAACTTTAGCGCGTAGAACATCCAGCGTTGAGGTGTTTAATGGATTGGCTTCGTGGTTAGGGAAAGTGCCGTCTAGTTCTTTGTAGAGTGGAATGATGTCAAACATATCTTCAATGCCAGCGATTTCGAGCGAACCCATGGCATTGGCATAATCGACGACTACTTTGAGTTTTCGATCCATTTGAGCATGAGAACGCAGGAATTGAGCATATTCGTCGGAAATATCATATTTTGAGATTTTTCCGATCTTGTCTGATTTCTTCCAAGATTTAGCGGCGACGATTTTTTCAATATCGGCAATACCAGTCGCACCACTGATGGGAACGGCGTCGGCAATACAAAGCTTGAACCCGCTCCATTCTGCCGGATTGTGTGACGCAGTGATGATAATGCTACCGTCTGCTTTTAGAGTGCCATTGGCAAAATAAGACATTGGAGTTGAAACCATTCCGATATCAATGACATCTGCGCCCTGCGCGACGATTCCAGCGGCTAACGCATCGAACATTGGCTTTGCGTGCGGGCGCATATCGATGCCGATTACAACTGTGCGCGCGCCGGTGAATTCGACATAAGCTCTGCCGATCGCTTCGGCAATCCCTTCATTGAGTTGCTCTGGATAAACTCCACGAATATCATACGCTTTAAAAATTCCTGACATAGTCTGTTTCTCCTGTTGGTTGTTTACGATTTTTATTGAATTTCAATTTAAAATTTTGTGATCCATAATAACGGTTTGACGCCAGCGCACTTGTTCTGATTTAATCAGGCTCATTTCCCATTCAAAAAGCTCGTTGCCAAGTGGTTTGAAACTTGCTTGCAAAAGATAGTCCGGTTCTGTTTTATCGACTTGGAAACCGAGTGTTCTTTGCGCCGAGCTCATGACGTATAGCGCGTAATTGCGAAACGGCGCATCGGCTGATGTTTTGAGCGTTACACGGCTCGAGGCTGTGAGTTCACCAATACTGCCAGCAATCAACGACGAGCTCAATAAATTAGCAGCACCGAGCGCGGAATATGTTTGCTTGACGGGGATTTTGACGATTACACCATCTTCCGGCGGTTCACCATCCGGTAGCGAGTTGCAACCGATCAGCAGAAGCAACAGTGAAGCAGTTATCAACCGTTTTATCACGCAAGCCTCCCCAAAGATAATTTAGTATATGAACAACATCTCGCGATATTTGGGAAGTGGCCAAGCGTCATCAGAAACGACTTCTTCCAAACGGTCAACTACTACGCGAAGTTCATTCATGGTTTGCACTAATTCGGCTGCGGAGTTCTTTTTCAATGCCTTTGTCAGCTTTCCTGATTTTATATTTAGCTCGTCAATGGCACTTCCGAGGACTTTGGCAAGTTCAGTCAAACCTTCAACGCCAGGCAGTTCCAATTTTTTGGCATTGAGCAGAGCGGTAGTTATTTTAGAGTATTGCTCGATTACTGCTGGAATAATCATGCTGTTGCTGATCTCTAAGGCGACTCCGCCTTCGATACGGATGCGGCGGCGGTATTCTTCGACGAATACTTCATGGCGTGACGATATCTCCAGTTCTGTAAACACTGCGTATTTTTTAAATAATTCAACGTTTTCTCGAGCGGTCAAAGCCTTAAGCCATTCAACTGTAGACGGCTGAGTATATAAGCCACGCGTAGATGCTTCTTTGCGCCACGCTTCTGAATAATTGTCGCCATTAAAGATAATCCGTTTATGTTTCTGGATGATCGATTTAAGCAATGTTTGAAGTTCAGCGTTAAAAGTTTTCGGGTTAAATTTCTCAACTTCAGTCGCAATTTTGTCGAAAGCTTCGGCGGCAATGGTATTGATCACGATCATGGGGCCAGAACAAGATTGACTGGCTCCTGGAGCACGAAATTCAAATTTATTACCGGTAAAGGCAAACGGGCTGGTGCGATTGCGGTCAGTTGCGTCACGCGGTAATGGTGGCAAAATGTCAACCCCAATACGCATCGGACAAGCCTGATGGCTGCTGGCACAATCCTTGCCATTTTCCAGTCCCTCGATAATGTCGTTCAGTTGATCGCCTAAATAAATCGAGATAATTCCTGGAGGGGCTTCATTAGCGCCCAAGCGGTGGTCATTGCCGGCTCCTGCCATGGCGGATAAAAGGAGATCGCTATGTTTGTCGACTGCCTGGATCATGGCGCAGAGCGCGGTCAGGAAGATCGCATTTTGATGAGGATCGTTACCAGGTTCGAAAATATTGGTTTGGCCACATAGCAACGACCAGTTGTTATGTTTACCAGAACCGTTAACTCCAGCGAATGGTTTTTCATGGAGCAGGCAAACCAGTCCATGGCGGTCTGCGACCTGGCGCAAAACTTCCATGACCAACATATTGTGATCGACCGCGAGGTTGGCTTCTTCAAAAATTGGCGCCAGTTCAAATTGTGCGGGCGCGACTTCGTTGTGACGAGTTTTTGCAGGAATACCGAGTCTCCACAATTCCTGTTCAACTTCAGTCATAAATTTCAGTACGCGCTGTTTGATTGAACCAAAGTAATGATCCTCAAGTTGTTGGTGTTTTTGCGGTGGTGCGCCAAACAGCGTGCGCCCAGTTTGTACCAGGTCTGGACGTTGCAGATAAAATAGTTTGTCGATTAAGAAATATTCCTGTTCAGCGCCCAACATTACAGTGACTTTGCCGGCAGGTTGTTTGAAAGCTTTCATCAGTCGTTTGGTAGCATTTGAAAGGGCTTGGATTGAACGAAGCATCGGGGTTTTTTTATCCAACGTAGCGCCAGTATAGGAGCAAAATGCGGTCGGAATACAAAGCGTTGCGCCATTGCCATGACGTTTAATAAATGCCGGACTGGTCGGGTCCCAGGCAGTATAACCGCGCGCTTCAAAGGTGCAGCGTAAACCGCCAGAAGGAAAACTTGACGCGTCAGGTTCGCCGACGACTAGATTTTTCCCAGAGAATGCCAGTATTGCTTTATCGCCGGAAATTTCGAGGAACGAGTCGTGTTTCTCTGCAGTAGCGCCAGTCAGAGGGAGAAACCAATGAGTGAAATGAGTTGCGCCGCGATCAATGGCCCATTTTTTCATGCCGTGAGCGACATCAGCGGCGATTTTTTCATTCAGTGGCGCGCCGTCATTGATGGTCGCCAACAATTTCTCTGCGACTGGCCGCGGCAGATATTGTTTGATTGATTCGGTATTAAAGACATCTTCGGCATAAAAATCAATATTGCCGGCCACCCCTCTGAGCGGATTGTCGACTTTACGTGTCGCGATGGTATCTATAGTTTTGCTTCTGTTGGACATGTTCATCATGAGACTCCTTGAAACTTAATTCGTAAATATTTAATTTACAGTATTTAATGCTAAAATCAATCGACAGGTTTGCGAATCTCTTTTTGTTCATTATTAGTGGCAGTTAAATTCTCGCGCGCATTATGCGCGCGCAAATTCATAGTCAACAAATACATGTATAAAAACACTCGATATCTAAAATTTCCGATAATGGCCATGGTGAATATTTAGAGATTTTCCGACGTTATGCTTTTCTATTTTTTCCGCGGAATACTTTGGCACCCCATTCGCCGATATTTTGGAATATGGTATACAATCCAGGGATAAAGAAAAGTCCAAGGGTAGTAGCTAATACCATGCCACAGAACGTGGTCACTCCGATTACCTGACGGCTGCCGGAACCGGCGCCGCTGGCAATTACCATCGGGAAAACCCCGAGTACAAAAGACCATGCTGTCATCAATACTGCACGATAACGCGTTCCGGCACCTATAATTGCGGATTCATAAATGGATTTGCCACTTTCGCGTTGTTGTTTTGCGAACTCAACGATTAAAATCGCGTTCTTACTGGCCAGTCCAACTAGCATCACTAAACCAATCTGAGCATAAATGTTTAATGATATGCCCCAAATTTTCATACCCAGCAGTGCGCCCAACATCGCGACGCCAATGGATAAGACTACCGAAATTGGCAGTGTCCAGTTTTCATATTGTCCGACGAGAAACAGATATCCGAACAGTAGAGATAATGATAGTAACAACAAAATTTTGCCTTCGTTGTTGCGTTCTTGATAACTCATATCGGTCCAAGCGATACGATAACTTTTGGGTAACTCGGTCTCAGCTAATGTTTCAAGTTCACGCATCAATTGTCCACTGCTGGCGCCGGGTTTTGCCATGGCGTTGAAATCCGCAGAAGTAAATTGGTTGAAACGGGTGATAACCCGCGGACCAACTACATTGCGCAAAGTCGCAATGGCGGCGATCGGCACAATATTTCCACTATCGGTCATTATATTGATCTCTTCAATATTATTGATAGAGCTACGATATTTTGCTTCAGCTTGAATTTTCACTTTATATGAATGGCCGTATAGGTTGAAGTCATTAACATATAGTGATGCTAGCTTACTCTGCATCGTGGAGAATATCCGACTGATTGGAATGCCCAACGCTTCTGCTTTGGCGCGATCAATGTCAAGATATAACTGAGGTGTTGCCGCATCATAAGAGCTAAAGGCAACCATTGCAGATGGCAATTGCATCGATTTTCCAATAAAGCTGCGTAGTGTGGAGGCGAGCTCTTGAGGAGTCTGTGACTCAGTTGCCTGCAACTGCATGCTGGCGCCACCAGTAATTCCTAATCCCATAATTGCAGGTGGATTGAAAGAGTTAATTTGTGCATCGGCAACGGTTGCCGTGATTGCGGTGACTTGGGCATAGATACTATCGAGGCTTAAATCTGGAGTTTTTCGCTTGTCCCAATGATCAAGAGAAACAATCATCATTCCAGTGTTTTCGCCACTTCCGCCAATCATACTAAACCCAGCAATCGCCATTACGTCTCTAACGCCGGGAATGGAACGGATAAGCTGATCTGCTTCTAAGAGGACTCTTTTTGTGCGATACAGTGAAGCACCTGCAGGGAGTTGAACGTCAGAGAAAATTGCGCCTTTATCCTCGTCAGGAAGAAATCCACCTGGAGTTTGTTTGAAAAGAAAATAGTTAGCAACCATCAAACAGGCAAAAATTGGAATCATGATCACTAGTCGACGAGTTAAAAAACCAGAGACAACTAGGAAAATATTTTTTGTCAGGTTCAGGGCCCAGTTTACCGGGGCAAATGTGAAATGGTTGATTTTACCGAGCATTCCCCCAGATTTTGAGGCCGTGTCTGCTTTACTGCGCAGCAATATCGCGCACAAAGCAGGGCTGAGTGTAAATGCTACAGTGGTTGACAATACCAGTGCGGTGCAGATGGTCAAAGCAAACTGTCGGTAGATAGTTCCTACCATTCCTCCGTAAAAACCGAGTGGTGCATAAGCTGCCACAATCACTAATGTTGTTGCGACTAATGCGCCAGAGATTTGGCCCATACTTTTAATGGCCGCTTCTTTTGGCGATAAATCCTCTTCGTCAATCAAGCGCATTACGTTCTCAACTACCACAATGGCATCATCCACAACCGAACCGATAACAAGAATTAACGCAAACATAGTCAGTACGTTAATACTATATCCAGAAAGCTTTAGCATGGCAAAGGTACCGATTAGTGAGACCGGAATCGCAGTAGAAGGAATTAACGTCGCGCGCCAATCCTGTAAAAAGATATAGGTAATCAAGACCACCAAAGTCAGGGTGATCAGTAGCGTAATGACGATTTCTCTGAGTGTAACTCGGATAAATTCGGTCGGATCGTACATTAAATGTGCGGTCATTCCTTCTGGGAAATACCCTGAGAGTTCTTTGATTTTGGCGTTGACTTCATTGATTACTGAGTTGGCATTAGCTTCACTACTGCGATAAATAGCAATCGCCACCGCTTCAGCACCGTTATAATAACTTTCGCCACCGTAACTCTCTGCTCCAAGCTCTACTTTGGCAATGTCACCAATGCGGATTTGCCGACCATTGTCAGTAGTTTTAACAATGATGTTAGCGAACTCCAGTTCAGTGAAAAGCCGGCCTTGGGTATTGATTTTAAGTTGTATTAAGTGGTTGCTTTCATCTGTGCCGACAGCTCCAGTCGCTGCCTGGATGTTTTGATTGCGAATAGCCGAGACAATCTCCTCTGGGCGCACCTGTAGAGCTGTCATGTGTAAAGGATCAAGCCAAATACGCATGCTATAAGCTTTTTCGCCGAAAATCGCGACGTCACTAACCCCATTGATACGAGCGATAGGATCTTTTACATTAATACTGACGTAATTACTCATGAAAAGCTTGGTGAGATTTTTGTCTTCCGATGAAAATACATATACCGCCAACATATCGCTGTTGCGCTTCATAACATCAATGCCAAGAGCGCGCACTTCCGCAGGGAGCGATGTCTCAGCGCGACTGACCGCGTTCTGAACGTTAACCTGCGCGATGTCAGTATTGATTCCTGACTGAAAAGTGATGCTTAGTGAATAGTTTCCGCTATTATCAGAGTTAGATGAAAAATAGACCATGTCCTCGACGCCGTTGATTTCTGATTCAATTATCGAAGCGACGGTATCGGCAATAACTTGTGAGCTTGCGCCTGGGTAGCTTGCGCGCACTAGAACTTGAGGTGGCGCGACTTCTGGATATTCGGCAATTGGTAGATTAAATAAACAGAGTACACCACCGAGCATGATAATCAGTGACACCACAATAGCCAGCCTAGGGCGGTTAATAAAAACTTCTGAAATCATGTTATTTTTTCCTAATTTCGACCTTAGTTCCCGGTACCACCTTGTGGTTACCGCTGGTAATGACATTTTCACCCGCGGTTAAGCCGGATTTAATAATTTGTTTATCTCCAACCACTTCCGCAATGATAACGTCACGGCGTGTCGCGATATTATCCGCATCGAGTACATACACGTAACTTCCAGCACGGTCAGTTAGGATTGCCGATAAAGGTACCCCGACCTGTTTATCAACACTTTTTTCCGACAATGAAACAGTAACATATCCGCCGGGGATTAGCATCATGTCCGGATTTTCGAAGGTTGCCCATATCGCGATCGTGCCAGTGCGTTCGTCGACTTTATTGTCTACTAATAAGATTTTCCCTTTTCCTTTGAACTGTTTTCCGTTTGCCATCGTGATCGACATTGACGCAGTCTCCTTCATCTCTTCATTAGTCTTAAAGAGATTAAGAAAATCACGTTCACTGATGTAATATTTTATATAGATAGGATCAACTTTGACGATATTGGCAAGAGGTTCACTTGTACTATTAACAAAGTTACCGTAAGTGTAACGTATTTTGCCGATACGTCCGTCAATTGGCGCATAAATTTTAGTATATGAATATTCATTTTCTGCTTGGGCTAAGGTTGCCTTAGCAGCATCATATCTTCCCTTGGTGAATGCAATTAATCGGGTTGCTTCTTCTAGGGTTGCGACTGAAATTGTGTCTTTGTCTGCAAGCCCTTTTTGGCGTTTATAATTACTGGTGGCGAACTTTAATTCGGCTTCTATTTGGTCAAGTGTTGCTTTCGCTTGATCAACTTCGGCCTTGTAAGTCGTATCTTCAATGGTCATTAACAGATCACCTTTTTTGACCATACCACCTTCAACAAAGTTTTGCGAAGTCAATATGCCTGCAACTCGTGCTGGTAGTTGCACCTCTTCCGAAGCCGCGATATTGCCAACGTAATTTCTAACTGCTCGTTCTTCAACTACTTCGGCTTTCGCGATCCCCACCATCGGGGCTGGTTGTTGCGGACGTTGGGCAGACAAACTTCCAGTGCTTAATACCATGGCGGTCAAAAAATAAGCAGATTTGCTTTTTAATAATTTTCTCAACATTTATTTTATCCTTTATCTATAATTTTTTGGTATAATTTTTCTAACAATTCGTCAAGAAGGTTTTTCTCCTTCTCACTAAATTCCGTTGTTAATTCTTCGATTTTACAGTTTAAAAACTCACCGACTTTATCTATCTCCTCCTTCATCTCTTTAGTCAGACGGATACAGACCTCTCGTCGATCACTTTGACTTTGGTTTCTCTCTAAAACACCTTTCTGAACTAACAAGTCAATCATCCCTGACGCGGCGGCGGCACTGACGTTGAGTTTTTGTGCTATTGCTTTCAACGTTACTCCTTCCGGATTTCTATCGGTCATAAATTTAATAATTCTGAAGGCTCTAAACTGACTGAAGGTTAACTCATTAAATAATTCACAAAATTCGGTTTTGTTGAGTTCTTCGGTCGCATCACGAAGGTAATCAGACATGACAAATAATTTTTTCCAAAGTCCGCAGTGTTGCGTTTCCATGATTACATTCCTTCTATTATTAATTAGGGAACGTTAACTATAATCGATTCCGAAGCAAATTCAAGTCGACAAAGTGAAAGATTATGGAATATTTAAAGGCTGTGAAATTTTGTTATGACTTTAGGAAGTAAAGACAGAATAAAGAACTTCAAGGCTAAATATGAGTAAAGTATTTAGTCGCTGGACTGTTTTACCGGAAACTAAAGGAAGGAGGTCTTAAAAGAGCATAGTCGCGTAGGATTAGCTTTTTAAAACTAATAAAAATGGTACACCCGAAGAGACTTGAACTCCTAACCTTCTGGTCCGTAGCCAGACGCTCTATCCAATTGAGCTACGGGTGCATCAAAGAACGATTAAAATACAACTATCTTAAAAATTTACAAGCTCTAAAATAAATAAATTTCAGTAACTTTTCCAGCCGCCTAGAAATAATCTCTAACCTCATTAAGCGAGTAGCCATGTATAACTGCCAAATTCGGGGGAAGATATTTTAATCAGTTCTCCTCTTTTTAACATTCCGACCCCTTCAGGAGTTCCGGTATAGATTAAATCTCCGGGCAACAGGCTCCAGTAACGTGAAATTTCTAAAATGATTTCAGGGATCTTGAAAATCATTTTGGCAGTATGTCCCTGTTGACGCATGACGCCGTTTACTTCGCAACTGAACGTCAAGTTATCGAGGTTGTGCGCGGCGGTGAGAGGGAACATTTCGCCGATTGGCGCGCTAAAATCAAATCCTTTGCTTTTTTCCCATGGCAAGGATTTGGCGATTAAATTTTGTTGAAGTTCGCGCAAAGTAAGGTCTAATCCAATGCCCAAGCCAGCAATAAATTCACGGGCAGCAATCGTGTTTTCAGGAACTCCTGACTTGCCAATTAATACGACCAGTTCAGCTTCGAAATGGGGATTGCCACCGCAGCGTGGAAATGGTATTGTCGGCGTTTCTGGCGACAACAGCGCGGATGGCGGTTTGCAGAAAATTACTGGGAATTCTGGCGCATCATTGGATAACTCTTGAATGTGAGCGTGGTAATTGCGGCCGACACAAAAGATACGCTCTGAGCGATATTCCGTATTATTAACTTTGAATATCATGCCTGTACTCCGATTAAACTTTCAACGATGCTTTGCAAGTTTTCAGCAATTCGATAGAAACCTAAATCCGTTGGATGAACTCCATCAACGGTGCATTCCCAGTAATCGCGACCAAGTAGCGTGGAACCGTCAAGAAAATGGATGTTATGATCGCCAGCACAACGACGTCTTTCAACCTCAGCGATCTGAATCTGGGCATTTTTGAGCAGAGCTCGACTGGGGAATAATGGTTTGACATCAATGGTGCAGTGATGCGCTTCCTTGCCAAAGCTAATTCTCGAGATTATCAAGATAGGCATTTGAGGATGTTTTGTGCGCAAGGTATCAATAAAACGAGGAAGCAACTTTGCAAAGAGTTTGTAGTCCGAGCAATTAGCATCGCAGTCGATAATAAATAACGCTGGGTCAGAAATCTCGCTCAGTATTTTTGCCATTTCAGTTTCACATTTGCCATTACCGGAGTAACCTTGATTTAAAAACTCAACGTTAAGTTTGCGGCTTAAGATATTGCTAAAAGCCATTCCTGGTCGCGAAGCGCAACCGCCTTGAGTTATCGAGGTTCCGTAAATAACGACTGGGCGCGGGACTGAAAATGCAACTGGCTCCTCAGTTTTGGCATCCGCTTCCAGGCCAATTTTAAGTGATTTGACCCCGTTATAAAGCGGGAAGTTGAGTACGAAATCACGCATCACACTGTCATGAACATTCATCATCTCAGTTATATAACTACCAGTGTGAGTAGACTGGCGGAGCACAGAGTAGAAGCGCTCACTTCCTGGCTTGCCGATGTACAAATCAAACCCACTCATACCAGTATCTGGCATATGATCCATGCGTCCGATATTCAGTATCTCAACTTTCAATGAAATACGTTTTGAGTCTGAGCGGAAACGGATCTGACCGCCGGCGGTGTGGTTGCACAACGCCTCGACGTTTTCACTGATTGGATATTTTGGGCTCATTGGTAAGCGTCTAAAAACTTGGTCTTGGTCGTGCCAATAAAAGCCACATAGTCGGAACGGTTTTTCTGCAGGATTATGCCAAAGTAAGCCGTTTTCATCTGGCTCACATATCTTCATGTTTTCATCTAAATCGCTAATGTTTTGCTGGTCTTTGCGCATTGAAAATCTCCTGGGATGGTGGTGTTATAATCCAGTTAATTTAGCAGTTCAGAAGGTTGAGTCAAACCACTTTTGTGTTGTTTTACTGATTCAATGGGATATATTAATGATTCTTTTTTACACGGGAAAACCATGAATAGCAATGACAAGATCATCATCAGGGGTGCTCGCCAGCACAACCTGAAAAATATTAATGTTGAAATTCCACGCAATCGTATGACTGTAATTACCGGCCTCAGCGGTTCGGGTAAGTCATCGCTTGCGTTCGATACTCTTTATGCGGAAGGGCAACGTCGTTACGTCGAAAGTTTGTCGGCGTATGCGCGGATGTTTCTCGACCGCTTACAGAAACCTAAAGTAGGTTCAATTACTGGTTTATCGCCGGCAATTGCCATTGAACAGCGTCATGCTGGCTCAAACCCGCGTTCTACCGTTGCGACTACAACTGAAATTTACGATTACTTGCGCCTGCTTTATGCGCACGCTGGCACGCCACATTGTCCGCAATGCGGACGTGAACTCAAGCCACAGACCCCTGAGTCAATCTGTGATAAAATTATGAAGTTACCGGGAAATCGCCGGTTGATGTTGCTGGCGCCGTATGTAACCGGCGCTAAAGGTGAACATCGCGATACTATTGAAAAAATTCGTTCTGAAGGCTTTGTCCGCTTGCGTATAGATGGACAGTTCTATGCCATCGATGATAAATTAAAGCCGTTGGCCAAAACTATTCGTCATACCATTGAGGCGGTGGTGGATCGTTTAGTTACCGGCAATATTGATCGGGCAAGACTCAATGATTCAGTCGAACTCGCGCTTAAACACGGTGACGGAGTTATTAATCTTTTACTGGAAAAACCAGATACCAAAGATGAATGGGATGAAGAGATGATTTCGGAACACCTCGCCTGCGTCGAATGCGGAGTCAGCTTCGGGCAGTTATTGCCGCGCAACTTCTCTTTTAACAGCCCATACGGCGCTTGCGCTCAATGTCATGGGTTGGGTGTGAAACTGGTTATGGATCCCAATTTGGTGATTCCCGACGACTCCGTGTCGATACGTAATGGCGCAATCCCTGCTTGGCGTCGTGGACCACGACACCTGATAATTTATTATAATATGATTTTACGCAAGCTTTCTGAATGGGCCGATTGCCCGGAAATGCTGAACAAACCATTTCGCGATTTGCCGGAGAATATTAAAAATATGATTCTTAACGGCACAGGAAAAAAACCGTTGGAATTTGATTATAATATCAGAGGACGAAAGTTTTCATGGAAAAAACCGTTTGAAGGTGTTTTGGCAAATCTCAACCGGCGTTTTGAGGAAACGGAAAGCGACAGTGTTCGCGAACGGCTCAAAAAACTTCAAGGCCGTACTATTTGTCCTTCTTGTAATGGTTCACGGTTAAATAAGGTGAGCTTAGCAGTGACGGTCGGCGACATGCCAATTGATCAATTCAATGCACTACCGGTTGAAAATGCACTTGAGTTTATGTCAAAGCTCAGGCTGGATGCTGAAAAAACGGTTATCGCCGAGGATGTCGTTAAAGAGGTCAAAGAACGTCTTACTTTTCTTAATGATGTTGGCTTATCGTATTTGAGTTTGGATCGCGAAAGTGGAACACTTTCAGGCGGAGAAGCACAACGCATACGTTTGGCAACTCAACTGGGTTGTGGCTTGGTTGGCGTGCTCTACATTCTCGACGAACCAAGTATTGGCTTGCATCAGCGCGACAACGACCGGTTGTTGGCGACTTTAGAACGGCTTCGTGATCTTGGAAACACCGTAATAGTCGTAGAACACGACCTTGATACTATTTGGCGAGCAGATTATGTGCTTGATCTCGGGCCTGGTGCTGGCGTTCACGGTGGTGAAATCGTTGCCGCAGGGCCGCCCAGCGAGATCGTCAAAGTTGAGAAAAACTCGCCGACTGCTGATTTTATGGCTGGACGTCGCTCTATCCAGATCCCAACTTCACGTTTAGCAGGTAATGGCGAGAGCATTGTAATTCGAGGTGCCGCACAAAACAATCTCAAGAATATTGATGTGACGTTGCCGCTTGGCACGTTTATTTGTGTGGCCGGTGTATCAGGGTCAGGCAAATCTTCTTTAATAAATGAAGTTTTAATCAAGGCGTTAAACCGGCATTTTGGTCTTTGTAACGACAATATACCTGGCAAGCATCGAACTATTACTGGGCTTGAACATATCACCAAGGCAATTGTCATAGACCAAAGCCCAATCGGGCGTACACCACGCTCGAATGCAGTTACCTACACGGATGCTTTTAACCATATTCGCGCGCTATTTGCTGAATTGCCGGAATCCAAAATTCGTGGATTCAAGCCGGGGCGTTTTAGCTTCAACGTCAAAGGTGGTCGCTGTGAGGAGTGCAAAGGCGATGGAATAAAGAAAATTGAAATGCAATTTTTATCCGATGTTTATGTTCAATGCTCCGCATGTAACGGCCGCCGTTTTAATCAAGAAACGCTTTCAATACTCTATAAGCGCAGAAGCATTGCTGATGTGTTGGAGATGACTGTTGACGAAGCAGTTGGTTTTTTTGACGCACATCCGGCATTGTCGCGAAAATTACGGATGTTACAGGAAGTTGGACTGGGTTATATTGAGCTCGGCCAACCGGCAACCACGCTGTCTGGTGGTGAAGCTCAGCGTGTGAAGTTAGCATCAGAACTCGCACGAATTCCGCGTGGGCATACACTCTATATTTTGGACGAACCGACTACTGGACTTCATCTGGCGGATATTGAACAACTACTTAAAGTGTTGATGCGGCTTCGTGACGCTGGCAATACTGTTTTGGTGATTGAACACAATTTGGATGTTATTAAAGTTGCCGATTATCTGATCGATTTGGGGCCTGAAGGCGGTAGTCATGGCGGTAAATTGATTGCTTGCGGTACTCCAGAGGCTGTGGCGGCGGTTAAAAAATCACACACTGGGCATTATTTAGTAGAGTCGGTCGGGATTATTCCTGATAAATTAAAAAAGAGAAGAAGGGAAAAGCCTGATGTTAAATGAGACGATTAATTCTAGTGGTGGAATTGCACTTCAGGTTTTCTATGCAATTTTAGAAACATTTTCAGAGACATCCCATAACT